>NZ_VSZV01000355.1:125123-140341 GCF_008919455.1 Rhizobium sp. PEPV16 | reverse complement strand
CGCCGGCCGGTCGACCATCCGACTCCGTTTGAGCCAACAGAATGCTGCAATCTAACCCGGAAAGGCTCTAGCGCTTGATCGAGGCGAGCGTGACGTGGACGATATGTCTTTCCCAGGCATTGAGATGGGTCGGCTCGATCAGGTCCCGGCCGAAGATCGTCGACAGCGTGTATTGGTTGGACAGATAGAAATAACCGAGCGAGGCGATCGTCAGGTACACATGCAGGGGATCGGCGGTCTCGATGAAGACCCCCTGCTTCTTTCCCCGTTCGAGCACGTCCGAAAGCTCGCCGATCAGATGCGAATGCAGTTCCTTGAGCCGGACGGACTGGCGCAGCCAGCGGGCCCGATGCATATTTTCCGTGCCGAGCAGGCTGAGGAATTCCGGGTGCTGGAGGAAATAACGCCAGGTGAAGAGCGCCAGTTCGCCGATGCCTTCCTCGGGGCTGCGGTCGCCGATATGCAGCGCGCGTTCGGCGGTGCGGATGCCGACATAGGCCTCTTCGAGCACTTTGAGGTAGAGCTGCTCCTTGTCGCCAAAATAATGATAGAGCATGCGCTTGTTGGTGCCGGCGCGCTCTGCGATGGCATCGACACGAGCTCCGCCCATGCCGTTTTCGGCAAATTCCCGGGTTGCCGCTTCGAGGATCGCAGCGCGAGTCCGCTCCGGATCGCGTTGGGCCGTCCGTTCGGCAGATGGGCGCCGAGACCTTTTCTTTTCCCCATTCCCCCCGCTGTCGTTCATCTCTCCACCTCCGTCTCACATGTTGCGCTCATAAGCCTTCGGTGCGAAATTGTAAAAACCGAATTTGAAAGCCCCGCGAGCGACACCGCTTGACACGCTCGCCGCTTTGCCCGTAGCTTGTAACCAATTAGTTATTTATGCAAGGGTAACTAGGTTCGGAAGCGTGTGGAGGCGCTTCCCTTTGGAGGAGGAAAAGAAATGACATTCCGTGTAAGCAGACGCAATTTCGTCGCGGGAGGCGCCACGCTTCTCTCGCTCTCGGCGCTGGGAACCAGCGCTTTGGCACAGGAAACGCGCCTGCGTCTCCTGTGGTGGGGCTCGCAGCCGCGCGCCGACCGCACCAATAAGGTCTCCGAACTTTACAAGGCGAAAAATGCCGGCACCACCATCAACGGTGAGTTTCTCGGATGGGCGGATTATTGGCCACGACTTGCGACCCAGGTCGCCGGCCGCAACGCCCCCGACATCATCCAGATGGACTACCGTTATATTGTCGAATATGCCCGGCGTGGCGCCCTTGCCCCTCTGGAATCCTACATGCCGTCGAAGCTGCAGCTCGAGGATTTCGATCCTGCGCAGATCGAAGGCGGCAAGGTCGATGGCCATTTGTATGGTGTCAGTCTCGGCGCCAACTCGGCCGCAACCGTGGTGAACGCCGCGGCCTTCAAGGAAGCCGGCATCGATATGCCGACGCAGAAGACGACCTGGGAAGAATTCGGCAAGATCGGTGCTGAGATGACCAAGGCCGGCAAACGCAAGGGTTACTTCGGTTTTGCCGACGGCAGCGGTGTCGAACCGGCCCTTGAAAACTACCTCCGCCAACGCGGCAAGGCGCTCTATACCGCGGACTCGAAGATCGCTTTCGGTCCTGAGGAAGCTTCTGAATGGTTCGATATGTGGGCTAAGTTCCGCGAAGCCGGAGCTTGCGTCACCCCTGATATCCAGGCCCTATACAAGGATACGATCGATACCAGCCCGCTCACCGTAGGCAAGGCTGCTTGCGACTACGCGCACAGCAACCAGTTCGTCGGCTATCAAGCCATGGTCAAGGATAAGTTGGCCCTGACCAACTACATGCGCATCACGCCGGACTCCAAGGGCGGTCATTACCGGAAGCCATCGATGTTCTTCTCCGTCTCGGCGCAGTCGAAGGTGATGGATCTGGCGGTCGACTACGTCAACTTCTTCGTCAAGAATCCGGATGCCGCGGTGATCCTCGACGTCGAGCGCGGCATTCCGGAATCGAAGGCAATGCGCGATGTCGTCGCCACCAAGCTCGACGAAACCGGCAAAGTTCCGCTCGACTATGTCGCCGGACTCGGTGATCTTGCCGGCCCACTGCCGCCCCCGCCGCCAACCGGCGCAGGCGAAGGCCAGCTCATTCTGCGCAACATCGCCGAACAGGTGGCCTTCGGACAGCTGTCTCCGTCCGACGGCGGCAAACAGCTTGTCGCTGAAATCACGCAGATTCTCGCACGAGGCTGATCCCGTATGAGCAATGCGATGCGCACGCCCGCAGGGGCCATCAATGTGGAACGATATCAGGGGGCCGTGGCCGAAGGGCGCTTCCGGCGTCTCTGGAATGCCAATGCACCCGGCTATCTCTTCCTTCTGCCATGGCTCGTCGGCTTTTTTGGGCTGACGCTCGGGCCGGCCCTGATGTCGCTTTACCTCTCCTTCACCGACTACGACATGTTGCAGTCGCCGCGGTGGGTGGGAATGGCGAATTACGTGCGCATCGCCACGGCGGATCCGAAATTTTCTGCCGCCATGCACGTCACTTTGACCTATGTCGTCTTCTCGGTGCCGTTCAAGCTGACCTTCGCATTGCTGGTCGCCATGGCGCTGAATCGCGGCCTGCGCGGGCTGCCGATCTACCGCGCCATCTTCTATCTGCCGTCATTGCTGGGCGGCAGCGTGGCGATTGCCGTGCTCTGGCGTCAGCTTTTCGCCAGCGATGGTCTCGTCAATGCCGCGCTCTCGCATTTCGGCATCGAAGGTCCGAGCTGGATCTCGCATCCGAGCTACTCGATCTATACGCTGGTGGCGCTGTCCGTCTGGCAGTTCGGCTCGCCGATGATTATTTTCCTGGCCGGCCTGCGGCAGATCCCGCAGGATATGTATGAGGCGGCGAGCCTCGACGGCGCCTCCAAGTTCCGGCAATTCTACAAGATCACGCTGCCACTTCTGACACCGGTGATCTTCTTCAACGCCGTTGTCCAGACGATCGAAGCCTTCAAGGCCTTCACACCGGCCTTCATCATTTCCGGCGGTACAGGCGGTCCGATCAATTCGACGCTGTTCTACACGCTCTACCTCTATCAGGAAGCCTTCGGCAATTTCCGCATGGGCTATGCCTCGGCACTCGCTTGGATCCTGGTGATGATCATCGCGATCTTCACTGCCTTCTCTTTCCTGACCTCGCGTTATTGGGTGCACTACGATGACTGAGATGACCGCTTCCGTCACTGCGGCCAGGCCGCCATCCGACATCACCAAACGCAGCCTGCCGGCGTCGCTCATCATTCACGCCCTGCTGATCGCCGCTTCGCTTCTCATGCTCTATCCGCTGTTGTGGATGGTTTCGGCATCGGTCAGGCCGGAAAACGAGATCTTCTCGTCGACCTCGCTTATCCCGTCGTCGATCGATTTCTCCTCCTATGTGCGCGGTTGGAATGGCCTAGATATCAGCTTCGGCCGGTTCTTCTGGAATTCGCTGGTCATCTCGCTGCTAGTGGTGACGGGCAATGTCATTGCCTGTTCGTTGACGGCTTTCGCCTTTGCGCGGCTGCGTTTTGCCGGCCGGAATTTCTGGTTCGCGATCATGCTCGGCACGTTGATGATCCCCTATCACGTGACGCTGATCCCGCAATATGTGCTTTTCCTGGATCTCGGCTGGGTCAACACCATCCTGCCGCTCGTCGTTCCGAAGTTCCTGGCAAGCGATGCCTTCTTCATCTTCCTCATGGTGCAGTTCTTCCGCGGTATCCCGCGCGAACTCGATGAGGCGGCAATGATGGATGGCTGCAGCGCTTGGCGCATCTACTGGAAGATCATGCTGCCGCTGTCGCTGCCGGTGCTGGCAACAGCCGCCATCTTCTCCTTCATCTGGACCTGGGACGATTTCTTCGGTCCGCTGATCTACCTGAACGACATGAACACCTATACGATCCAGCTCGGCCTGCGCACTTTCGTGGATTCCACCAGCGCATCGGATTGGGGCGGTTTGTTCGCCATGTCGACCCTGACGCTCGTGCCGGTGTTCTTCTTCTTCCTGTTCTTCCAGCGCCTGCTGATCGAGGGCATCGCCACGACGGGCATGAAGCGTTGATGGCGATGACGGGAAAGAGCGACATGAGCATCAGGACGGTCGCGATCGTCGGCTGCGGCATCGGCCGCTCCCACATCGTCGAGGGTTACCTGCCGAATTCCGACAAGTTCAAGGTCGTGGCGATCTGCGACCTGAATGAGCAGCGCATGGCAGCGGTCGGCGACGAGTTCGGCATCGAACGGCGCACCACCTCCTTCGCGGAATTGCTGGCCGACGACACGATCGACATCATCGATATCTGCACCCCTCCCGGCATCCATCTGGAACAGGTGGTCGCAGCGCTTGCCGACGGTAAACATGTCGTCTGCGAAAAGCCGCTGACGGGCTCGCTTGCCGCCGTCGATACCATCATGGAAGCGGAAAAGACCGCCAAAGGCGTGCTGATGCCGATCTTCCAGTACCGTTACGGCGACGGCATCCAGAAGGCCAAGCGGATCATCGACGCCGGTATTGCCGGTAAGCCTTATACCGCTTCGGTCGAAACCTTCTGGCTGCGCAAGCCTGAATATTACGCCGTGCCTTGGCGCGGCAAATGGGCGACTGAGCTTGGCGGCGTGCTCGTCACCCATGCGCTGCACCTGCATGACATGCTGATGCATCTGATGGGTCCGGCGGCTAGGGTGTTCGGCCGCGTCGCCACTCGCGTCAACGATATCGAGGTTGAGGATTGTGCCTCCGCCAGCCTGCTAATGGAAAGCGGCGCGTTTGTCTCGCTTTCCTGCACGCTTGGTTCGCAGGAGCAGATCAGCCGGCTCAGGCTGCACTTCGAGAATGTCACTTTCGAGAGCAGCCACGAGCCCTATACACCCGGCAAGGACCCATGGAAGATCATCGCCGCAAACGACGACGTTCAGGAGCAGATCGACAGGGTGGTTGGCGACTGGCAGCCGGTCGCGCCGCGCTTCACCACGCAGATGGGCCAGTTCCACGCTTTTCTCAGCGGCCATGGGCCGCTGCCGGTGACGACAAAGGACGCTCGCCGTGCGCTGGAACTCGTCACCGCCATCTACCAGTCTTCCGATAGCGGCGCTGACGTGCCGCTGCCGGTCGGCCCCGACAGTCCGAAATACGCCGATTGGCGCGCAAGAACGAAGTAACCGACAAAATAAAAAGAGAGGGTTTTGAGAAGATGGCAACCAGTGTCGTTCTTCAGAAGGTCGAGAAGCGCTACGGCGCGATGGATGTGATCCATGGCATCGACCTGACGATCGATCCCGGCGAATTCGTCGTTTTCGTCGGCCCCTCGGGCTGTGGAAAATCCACCCTTCTGCGCATGATCGCCGGTCTCGAGGAGATCTCAGGCGGCGCGCTTTTGCTCGACAGCGAGCGCATGAACGAGGTGGCGCCGGCCAAGCGCGGCATCGCCATGGTTTTCCAGTCCTATGCGCTCTATCCCCATATGTCGGTCTACAAGAACCTCGCCTTCGGGCTGGAGACGGCGGGTTACAAGAAGGCCGATATCCAGCCGAAGGTGAAGCGCGCCGCCGAGATTCTGCAGATCGAGAAGCTGCTGGAGCGCAAGCCGAAGGCGCTCTCCGGCGGCCAGCGCCAGCGTGTCGCCATCGGCCGCGCCATCGTGCGCGAGCCGCGCATCTTCCTGTTCGACGAGCCGCTGTCGAACCTCGATGCCGAACTGCGCGTGCAGATGCGCGTCGAGATCTCCCGCCTGCACCGTAGCCTCGGCAATACGATGATCTATGTCACCCATGACCAAGTCGAAGCCATGACGATGGCGGACAAGATCGTGGTGCTGAATTCGGGCCGTATCGAGCAGGTCGGCGCCCCGCTCGATCTCTACAACAACCCGGCCAACCGCTTTGTCGCCGGTTTCATCGGCAGCCCGAAGATGAATTTTTTGAAGGCCCGCATCGAGCAGGTCGGAGAGACCGAAACCAGCATTCATGTCTGCGGCAATTCCGTCCGCCTGCCGCGCCGCCTGAAAGGCGGGGCGGGGGAGGAGGTCACTTTCGGCATTCGCCCCGAACATCTTTCGCTGGCCGAAGGCGCAATCACACTGTCGACCGTCAACGTCGATCTCGTCGAAAATCTCGGCGGCGCTACCATGCTCTATACCACGACGCCGGATAACCAGCTCCTGACCGTCGCACTCGACGGCCAGCAGAAGGTGGAGCGCGGCGCCAATGTCAAGGCTTCCTTCGATCCGGCCCGCTGCCACGTCTTCGACGCGGCCGGCAAGACGATCTAAGCGCGCGGCTGCTTGACAGCCGATCCTCCTCTGGCCCATCATTTCACGAAGGGCGGCAAGGGGGTTGAGCATGACGCCTGAAGATAGGATTCATGCGCTTGGCATCTGGCAGGGGCCGATCGAAATCTCGCCGATAGCAGGCGGCATCACCAATCGGAACTATCTGGTCAGCGATGCCGTCGCGCGTTGCGTGGTGAGACTCGGCACCGATATCCCGATCCATCACATCAACCGGCAGAACGAGCTTGCCGCGAGCCGTGCCGCCCATGCGGCCGGCATATCGCCTGCCGTCATCCATCATTCGCCGGGCGTGCTGGTGCTCGAATATATCGATGCGAGAGCGCTTTCGCCGGAGGATATCAGGGCGCCGCAAATGCTCGCTCGGGTCTTGCCGCTGGTGCGCGCCTGCCATCGCGACATCGCCCGGCATTTCCGCGGCCAGGCGATGATCTTCTGGGTCTTCCACGTCATCCGCGACTACGCTGCCAATCTGAAGGCCGCGGGCAGCGCCTATCTGCCTCTGCTGCCGCAGCTTGTCGGCCGGGCCGAGGCGCTGGAAGAGGCGGCAGGGCCTTTCGAAATCGCCTTCGGCCACAACGACCTGCTGGCCGCCAACTTTCTCGATGACGGTAAACGCCTCTGGCTGATCGACTGGGACTATGCCGGTTTCAACACGCCGCTTTTCGATCTCGGCGGATTGGCCTCCAACAACGAACTCTCGGAAGCGGCCGAGCACACGATGCTGGAGACCTATTTCGACCGGCCGCTGACCGATGATCTCAACAGGCGCTACGCCGCGATGAAATGCGCCTCGCTGCTGCGCGAGACGCTCTGGAGCATGATTTCGGAAATCCATTCCACCATCGATTTCGATTACGCCGGCTATACGGCCGAAAATCTCGCGCGCTTCGAGCGCGCCTATCAAGCCTTTGAACAGGACCGATAAATGACGAAGGAATTACCGAAGACGGCGAAAGCCGTGGTCATCGGCGGCGGCATCATCGGCTGCTCGACGGCCTATCATCTCGGCAAACTCGGCTGGACCGATACCGTGCTGCTGGAGCGCAAGAAGCTTACCTCGGGCACCACTTTCCACGCCGCCGGCCTCGTAGGCCAGTTGCGCACCAGCGCCAACATCACCCAGCTTCTCGGCTATTCCGTCGATCTCTACAAGCGGCTGGAAGAGGAGACGGGTCTCGGCACCGGCTGGAAGATGAATGGCGGCCTGCGCCTTGCCTGCAATGAGGAACGCTGGACCGAGGTCAGGCGCCAAGCGACCACCGCCCAGTCCTTCGGCCTCGAAATGCAATTGCTGACACCGCAGGAAGCCTTCGATCTCTGGCCGCTGATGACTGTGGACGATCTGGTCGGCGCTGCCTTCCTCCCGACCGACGGCCAGGCCAATCCCTCCGACATCACCCAGGCGCTGGCAAGGGGCGCCCGCATGTCGGGCGTTTCGATCTTCGAGGATACCGAAGTCCTCGACCTTGAAATCGACAAGGGGAGAATCCGTGCCGTCGTCACGGCGCAAGGGCGTATCGAATGCGAGCGCGTCGTCGTCTGTGCCGGCCAATGGACGCGCGCCTTCGCCGCCCGCTTCGGCGTCAACGTGCCGCTGGTCTCCGTCGAGCATCAATACATCATCACCGAATCCTTCGGCGTGCCCTCCAACCTGCCGACGCTGCGCGATCCCGATCGCCTGACCTATTACAAGGAAGAGGTCGGCGGCATCGTCATGGGCGGCTACGAGCCGAACCCCATCCCCTGGGCGAAAAACGGTATCCCCGAAGGTTTCCACTACACGCTGCTGGACAGTAATTTCGACCATTTCGAGCAGATCATGGAACAGGCGCTCGGCCGCGTTCCGGCGCTGGAAAATGTCGGCGTCAAGCAGCTGCTGAACGGCCCGGAAAGCTTCACGCCGGATGGCAACTTCATTCTCGGCGAGGCGCCGGAGCTGAAGAATTTCTTCGTTGGCGCCGGTTTCAACGCCTTCGGCATCGCCTCTGCCGGTGGCGCCGGCATGGCGCTTGCCGAATGGGTGACGAAGGGCGAACCGCCCTATGATCTCTGGCCAGTCGATATCCGCCGTTTCGGCCGGCCGCATTTCGATACCGACTGGGTGCGGACACGCACGCTCGAAGCCTATGGCAAACATTACACCATGGCCTGGCCGTTCGAGGAACATTCAAGCGGCCGCCCCTGCCGCAAGTCGCCGCTCTACGACCGGCTGAAGGCGCAGGGCGCCTGTTTCGGCGAAAAGCTCGGCTGGGAACGGCCGAACTGGTTTGCCGATCTCTTCGCCAACGAGGAGCCGAAGGACGTCTACAGCTACACCAGGCAGAACTGGTTCGACGCCGTCGGCCGCGAGCACAAGGCGGTGCGCGAGGCGGCCGTCATCTTCGACCAGACCTCCTTTGCCAAATTCGTGCTGAAGGGCAGGGATGCCGAGGCAGCCTTGTCCTGGATCGCCTCCAACGATGTCGCAAGGCCGGTCGGCTCGCTCATCTACACGCAGATGCTGAACGACAAGGGCGGCATCGAATGCGACGTGACGGTCGCCCGCATCGCCGAGAACGAATATTACATCGTCACCGGTACCGGCTTTGCCACCCATGACTTCGACTGGATCGCACGCAATATCCCGGCGGCGATGCAGGCCGAGCTGGTCGACGTCACATCCGCCTATTCCGTGCTGTCGCTGATGGGACCGAATTCCCGCGCCGTGCTGGAAAAGGTGACGGGTAGCGACGTCTCGAATGCGGCCTTCCCCTTCGGCAAGGTCAGGACCATCGGCATTGCAGGCTGCCCGGTGCGGGCGCTGCGCATCACCTATGTCGGTGAGCTCGGCTACGAACTGCATATTCCCGTTGAATATGCGACCACGGTCTACGACGTGCTGATGGCATCAGGCGGCGAACTCGGCCTCGTCAATGCCGGCTATCGCGCGATCGAGAGCTGCCGCCTGGAAAAGGGTTATCGCGCCTGGGGGTCGGATATCGGTCCCGACCATACGCCTATTGAAGCCGGTCTCGGCTGGGCGGTGAAGATGCGGAAGAATATTCCCTTCCGCGGCCGTGAGGCGATCGAGCAGCAGCTTTCGGGAGGCGTCAAGAAGCGCCTCGCCTGCTTCATTCCCGAGGATGCCGATGCCGTGCTGCTCGGCCGCGAAACAATCTATCGCGACGGCAAGCGCGTCGGCTGGCTGTCGAGCGGCGGCTTCGGTTATACGCTGGGCAAGCCGATCGGCTACGGCTACGTCCGCAGCCCCGACGGCGTGACTGAGGATTTCGTGCTCTCCGGCACCTATGAGCTTGACGTCGCGCGGGAACGCATCCCCTGCAAAGTATCGCTGTCGCCGCTCTATGATCCCGATATGGCGCGGGTGAAGGCTTGACCATCCGATGTGGTTGAGAAGAGCCGGTAACCCCGAACTCCCTCATTCCTGTGCCCGTCACAGGAATCCAGCCACCGCGCGTCGGCGCGGTGAAAGACTCTTTACGACCTGAATAGAGTTTCTCGCGCCCAAGGACTCAGGCGCACTGATCCCTGTGACGAGCCCAGGGATGACGGAGGGAGAGGGCATCCCCGTGCGGCGCCCCCTCGTCACCAGAGAAGTCCCAAATCTCAGAACAGCGGCAGCCGGTCGTCCTGGATCAGGATCTCCAGCTTGTCAGCCACATCCTGCGTCCAGGCCCGGTGGCCTGTCAAAGCCGCCGGGAAAAGTCCGGGAAGGGTGAAAAGAGCCGCCGAAATCGCCAGGCCGGTGCGCGGGATATCGGCGATGAGAGCGGCGATTTCCGCAGCCCTGGGATCGCGCAATTCGTAGCGCTCGCCGTTGCCGTGCTCGCCGATCGCATAACGCATCCATGCCGCAACGGCGATCGCATAGGTCTCCGCCCTGTCGCCATGCGCCAGCGCCTCGCTTGCCGGCTCCAGCAGCCGCTGCGGCAGTTTCTGCGTGCCGTCCATGGCGATCTGATAGGTGCGATGGGCGATCGCCTTGTTCGCAAAGCGCGCTATCAATTCGTTGGCATAGTCATCGAGATCGATGCCCGGCACCGGATCGAGCGTACGCGCGGCCGCGTGCATGTGGCGGTAAGCAAGTGCTGCCAGGGCTGCATCGTCCATCACGTCGCGGATGAATTCATAGCCGCCGATATAACCGAGGTAGGCGAGCAGCGAATGGGCTCCGT
This sequence comes from Rhizobium sp. PEPV16, assembly GCF_008919455.1. Lineage (NCBI taxonomy): Bacteria > Pseudomonadati > Pseudomonadota > Alphaproteobacteria > Hyphomicrobiales > Rhizobiaceae > Rhizobium > Rhizobium sp. PEPV16. Next base: position 129,863 of record NZ_VSZV01000355.1, on the reverse strand, counting down.
TCAGCATCCGCAGCTTCATTTTTTCGTAGGCCGAGACTTCCTCGACCATCAGCGCGCCGCGGACCTTTTCCCAGGCCGGCCGGCCATTGGCGAAATGATCTTCGATGACCCACTGCGTAAAAGGCTCTGTCTCGACCGCCGCCATGTCGGTGCGGCCCGTCAGCCGCTCGGCATCGGCATAGGTCGCTTCGGTGCTTGCCGGAGTGATGCGGTCGACCATCGTCGAAGGGAAGGGCACATTCGCTTCGATCCATCGATGCAGGTCGGGATCGATGCGCGAGGTGAATTCAAGCACGAGGCGTTTCAGAACCGCGCCGTTGCTCGGCAGGTTGTCGCAGCTGAGCGGCGTAAAGGGCGCGATCCCCTTCTGCCGGCGGCGCGCAAGGCCTTCGACGAGGTAACCGATGACGCCGCGAGGCGCATGCCGGCTGGCGAGATCGGCGACGATATCGGGGTGCTTCAGATCGAGGCCGCCGGTTGACGGATCGAAACCATAGGCCTTTTCCGTCACCGTCATGCTGACGATGCGGACAGCGGGATCTTCGAGCCGCGCCAGCAGGCCAGCCGGATCGCGCGGCGCCACATGCGCCTTCAGGATCGAACCGATCACCTCAGCCGTCGTGCCCGAGCTGTCGCGGATCAGCGTCGTATAAAGCCCGTTCTGAGCGCTCAGATTGTCAGCGACATCGGGCGTGCGCAGGCTTGCTACCTCGATGCCCCAGTCGCCGCCTGCGGCTGCGAGCGCAGCATCCGTAAACGGCGCGAAATGCGCGCGGAAGAAGGCGCCTGGACCCAGATGCAGGATGCCGCTTTTCAGCCGGCTGCGGTCATAGGCGGGAAGCTTCGCCGTCGGGGCGAGGCCGGAAAGGGTCCGTAGTCGTTCGGTCACAGCTTGTAGGCCTTCTTTGCATTGCCATAGGAGAGCTCGCCTGCGACGATCTCGGCTTCTCGCTTGGAAATCCGGTGCTCGGCGGCGAGCTGGGCAAGGAAGCGGCAGACTTCGCGGCGCCAGACGTCATGCCGGGCCGGGATCGATAGCAGCGCGCGCGTATCGTCGTTGAAACCCGCCATATTGGCAAAACCCGCCGTCTCGACGACCTGGTCGAGGTAACGGCGGATGCCGAGCGGGCTGTCGTGGAACCACCAGGGCGGGCCGATCATCAGGCAGGGCCAATGGCCGACCATCGGCGCCAGCTCGCGTGCATAGGTCGTCTCGTCGAGCGTGAAGAGCAGTACACGCAAACCTGGTGCGTGACCATATTTTGATAGCAGCGCATTCAAGCCGCCGACCCAGTCCGTGGGTGTGGGGATATCGGCGCCCATATTCGGGCCGCGGGCCGCAAAAAGTCCGCTGTCGGTATTGCGTCTCGAGCCGGCATGGATCTGCATCACCATGCCGTCCTCGGCCGAAAGTCCGGCCATCTCGGTCATCATCTGGCCGCGGAAGAGCTCGGCATCCTCGGCCGAAAGCGGACCCTTCAGCGCCTTGTCGAGCAGCGCCTGTTTTTCCGCAAGCGGCAGATCGGCGGTGAAGGCCGTGGGCACGCCGTGATCGGTCGCGGTGGCGCCGAACTGGCGGAAGTAGGCGCGCCGGCGCCGATGCGCCTCGATCAGGCCGTCCCAGCGCGTGACGTCGACGCCGGTGATCTCTCCGAACTTGATGAGATTGTCGCGGAAGCCGACGGCATCGGGATCGGTGACACTGTCCGGCCTGTAGGTGGTGCGCACCTTGCCGATCCAGCCGTCGGCCGCCATCTTCTGGTGATGCGCCAGAGGATCGAGCGCTCCATCCGTCGTCGCGATCGTTTCGATGCCGAATCGCTGATGCAGCGCCCGCGGGCGGAATTCCGGAAGGGCAAGCTGGGCATTGATATGGTCGTAGAGCGCATCGGCATTGTCTGATGTCAGCCGCTCGGTGCAGCCGAGCACGGCCGACATGGCGTGGTCGACCCAGAGGCTCGAAGGCGTCCCGCGGAAGAGATGATAATGCGCGGCAAAGGTCCGCCAGATCGCCCGCCCCTCAGCCACCGGCTTGCCGTCGAGCCGCGGCACTCCGAGCTCGTCCAAGGTGACGCCGACGCTGTGCAGCATCCGGAAGAGATAGTGATCGGGAATGACCAGCAGCGAGGCCGCGTCTTCGAAGGGCTTGTCGTCGGCGAACCAGGAGGGTTCGGTATGCCCGTGCGGGCTGACGATCGGAAGATTGCGCACCGTCTCGTAGAGCTCTCGCGCGATGGTCCGTGTTGCCGGATCAGCCGGAAAAAGCCGGTCCGGATGAAGAAAGCCGTTTCCTGCATCCATCAGTATTCCTCCCTGATGGATAACGGCCTACCCCACAACATCAGGCGCGGCAAGGTCTTTTAGTAACCAAACGGTACAGTTTTGCGCGTGGCCGCGCCGGGCATGGAAAGCATTGACGAGGCGGCCTATTTCCGCTTTGGGAGAACCATCTGTGCCGGTTTCGGCAAAGGAGCATCGATGTCCGACGAGACGAACCACATCACCCGGCTGGAAGAAATGCTGGCCCACCAGGCAAAGACGATCGAAGAGCTTTCCGATCAGCTCGCCGAGCAATGGAAAACGGTCGAGCAGATGCGCACTAAGCTCGACCGGCTGACCGAACGCTTCCTGTCGCTCGAGGAGCAGTCGCTGGACGCGCCAGCGATCACCCGCCCGCCGCATTATTGACGACACGCGGCGCAATGCCGCGTGTCGTTGGGTGTCTTGCGCCATGAGGCGGCGGATCAAACGCCGCCGATGCAGAGATATTTCATTTCCAGATAGTCGTCGGCGCCGTGTCGCGAGCCTTCGCGGCCAAGGCCGGATTGCTTGATACCGCCGAAGGGTGCCGTCTCGGATGACATCAAGCCGGTATTGATGCCGATCATGCCGTATTCTAGCGCTTCCGCCACCCGCCAGACCTTCTTCAGATCGCCGGCGTAGAAATAGGCGGCGAGGCCGAACTCCGTGTCGTTGGCTTGGTTGATGACATCCTCGACCGTGTCGAAGCGAAAGAGCGGCGCCACCGGCCCGAAGGTCTCCTCGCGCGCCACCTTCATGCCGCGCGCAACGCCTGTCAGCACCGTCGGCGTGAAGAACGTGCCGGCGCCGTCGATGCGCTTGCCGCCGGTCAGCACCTTGGCGCCCTTGGCAAGCGCGTCGCTGACATGATCCTCCACCTTGGCAAGGCCTTGCGCGTCGATCAGCGGCCCGATCACGACGCCCGGCTTGAAGCCGTCGCCGACCGACATCTCGGCGACCTTGGCGGCAAGCTTGGCGGCGAAGGCGTCATAGACGTTCGACTGGACGTAGAGGCGGTTGGCACAGACGCAGGTCTGGCCGGCATTGCGGTATTTGGAAGCGATCGCGCCTTCGACGGCAGCGTCAAGATCGGCATCGTCGAAGACGATGAAGGGCGCGTTGCCGCCGAGTTCCAGGCTCACCTTCTTGATCTGGTCGGCGCACTGCCGCATCAGGATGCGGCCGACTTCCGTCGAACCGGTGAAGCTGATCTTGCGCACCTTTTCGTTGCCGCAGAGCTCGCGGCCGATTGCCGGACCGTCGACCCCGACGATGACGTTGAAGACACCGGCGGGAATGCCGGCCTGCTCGGCGAGCACGGCAAGCGCGATCGCCGTCAGCGGCGTCTGTTCGGCGGGCTTCGAGACCACGGTGCAGCCGACGGCAAGCGCCGGGGCGATCTTGCGGGTGATCATCGCCGCCGGGAAATTCCACGGCGTGATCGTGCCGACGACGCCGACCGGCTGCCGGATGACGATCATTCGTTTGTCGTCGGAAGGCGCGGGGATCGTCTCGCCGTAGATGCGCTTGGCTTCTTCCGCGTACCATTCGATATAGGCCGCGGCATAAAGGATCTCGCCGCGCGCTTCCGGGAACGGCTTGCCCATTTCGGCGGTCAGGATCGCCGCGAGTTCGTCGGCATTGGCGACCATCAGGTCGAACCATTTGCGCAGGATCGCGCTGCGCTCCTTGGCCGGGCGGGCAGCCCAGGCCGGTTGGGCGGCATGGGCTGCGTCGATCGCCGCCCGCGTCTCGGCCGCACCCATATCGGGCAGCGAGGCGAGCAGTTCACCGGTTGCCGGGTTGATCACGTCGAAAGTCCTCGTGGCATCGCCTGATGTCCAGACGCCGTCGATACAGCCGGCATCGCGCAGCAAGGGCGAGGAGAAGGGAACGTGCTTGGTCAGTGCGGTGGTGAAAGCCATGTCATATCCTCCTTGGGAGTGCGGCTGCCGGTTGCCGGCAGCCATTGAAATCCGGTTCGGGTGCGCTTAACGGCCCGCGCTCGCTTCCAGCATCGAGGCTTCGAGAATATCCAGCGCTTCGCCGAGGATCTCGTCCTGGATGGTGATCGGTGCAAGAAAGCGGATGACGTTTCCGTGGACGCCGCAGGTGAGCAGGATCAGGCCCTTGTCGAGAGCGATCAGCCGCACCCGGTTGGCGAATTCCGCGCTCGGCAGTCCGGTCGTCCGGTCGTTGAATTCGACGGCGTTCATGAAGCCCGGTCCGCGGATATCGACGATCTCCGGCACCGTCTCGCGCAGCGATTCCAGCCGCTGCTTCAGCCGTCCGCCAAGCTGGTTGGCGCGGTTGCAGAGATCTTCATCAGCAATGACGTCGAGCACGGCGTGGGCAGCGGCGATCCCGAGCGGATTGCCGCCATAGGTGCCGCCGAGCCCGCCCGGTCCCGGCGCATCCATGATTTCTGCGCGGCCGGTG
>NZ_VSZV01000355.1:0-125113 GCF_008919455.1 Rhizobium sp. PEPV16 | reverse complement strand
CGGGTTAGATTGCAGCATTCTGCCGGAGCAGGTTTTCGTCAGGGCAAAGGCGATTGGCGACGGGCATACCTCTTGGTACGTCCGAGCCGATCGCCTCTGATCCTGGCGCAAAGATGCCCGGCCCTTCGGGTTGGCTGAAACGGGCCGGCTGATCGACCGGCCGGCTTGGCCGTAGAGCCGGGCTACGACACGCGCCGGCCGGTCGAACATCCGACTCCGTTTGAGCCAACAGAATGCTTCAATCTAACCCGGAAAGGCTCTAACCCCAGCCCTGCCTCTGATCAATAGGCGCTGAGACCGGTGCCCTTGTAGACCTTCTCAAATTCGGCCTTGACGGTGTCGTTCTGATAAGAAGACACAAGCGTTTTGACCCATTCGGCATCCTTGTTGTCGTCCTTGACGGCGATGAAGTTGCGGTACGGATTATCGGCGACCGGCTCCTGGGCAATGCGTTCAGCCGGCGAAAGACCGCTCTTCAGCGCCCAGTCGGTGTTGACGATACCGGCATCCAGATCGTCGATCGAACGGCCGACGATGCCGGCGTCGAGTTCCTTGATCTCGATCTTCTTCGGATTGTCGGTGACGTCGGCGACGGTCGCGAGAATACCGGTGCCCTCCTTCAGTTTGATCAGGCCTTCGCTCTGGAGAACGCGCAGCGCACGGCCTTCGTTCGAGGGATCGTTCGGCACGCCGATGACGGCACCTTCCGGGATCTCGGCGACGGACTTGTATTTCTTGGTGTAAAGGCCGATCGGCCAGACCCCGGTATAACCGACGCGAACGATGTGATAGCCGTGCTGCTGGATCTGGTTGTCGAGATAGGGCTGGTGCTGGAAAGCATTGGCATCGATTTCGCCGCGCTCCAGCGCTTCATTCGGCTGGGTGTAGTCGTTGAAGATGACGGTCTCGATCTTGAGACCCTTCTTGCCCGCTTCGCTCGCGACCACGCGCCAGATGTCCTCCTCCTCGCCGGCCATGATGCCGACCTTGATCGACTTGTCCTCGGCATGGGAAGGAGCGGGTGCTGCAAAAGAAAAGACTGCGGCCGCCGAAATGGCGACGGCGGCAAGAGCCGCCCGGCGTGAAAGGTGGAAGCCGTGAAGATTTTTGTTCTTGGTCATTGTTATCCCGTCTGACTGAATGAGGCCGAACGCCCCGAGCAGGCCGATCATGGCAAATGCGCGGATCGGGAGCGAAGCACGAATGTCTGATGTGGAGGAAAGGCCGGAAAAACTCTTGCCCTACCATCGATATCGGCAGGATAAATTTCCACCAAATTTGTGGGTTTGTTTGCGGCTTGAGAGCATGCTCCAAAACTGAAAACGGCGCCTCCTCGGCGCCGTCTCAAGCCCATTCCGGCATTCCTCATTCGGCAGCAATCAGGGCGTGATTTCGCGCAGGAAAGAACGTCTTGAGCTCGCCGATGACTTCGCCGATCCGCTTGGAAAGTGGATCGGACGAGACACGGTAATCGGTGAAGTCGCGGTCGGACGCGTAAACCGCGGTGGGCAGCGTGTGCGACATGAAAAAACCGAAGAGCGGGCGGAGCTGGTGCTCGACCATCAGCGCATGGCGGTCGCCGCCGCCGGTCGCAGTGATGATGATTGGCTTGGCGCGCAGTTCATGCGGGTCGATCAGGTCGATCAGATGCTTGAAGAGGCCGGGATAGCTGCCTTTGTAAGTCGGCGCTCCGATGACCAGCACATCGGCATTGACGATGTCGTCGATAACTTCCCTGGCGCGACTGTCGAGGTCGTCACGGCGCAGCGCCTGCCCAAGCGAGGGGCCGACATCGGCCAGGTCATAGATGGTGTTGTCGAAGCCGTATTTCTCCCCGGCGAGACCGGCAATGTTTTCGACAAGCGCAAAGGTCTTCGAGGGGCGGTTGAAACTACCTGCAAGGCCGACCAGTTTGTGAGCAGACATGCCATTTCCTTCCAATATCGTGCCGAGACCGACGTCATTATCGCACGAATATTATCTATAAAAATAGTGGATTAAAGGAATGGTGATCCCTCTTCCTCATAGGAGGAGAAAAATACGTTCGGGCCTATGGGCGACGGCGACGTGCGAAATCGGGCCGGAGTGTTGGTGACATTCCGGCTCGATCGATTGTCCGTAAGCGATGTCGCCTCAGACTGGTTTCTGCTTGGGAATACGCGGCAAGAAGACCGTCAGGAGACCGAGCAGCGGCAGGTAGGAGCAGATCCGGTAGACGAAATCGATGCCGTGGGTATCGGCGAAACTGCCGAGCAGGGCTGCACCAAGCCCCCCTGCCCCGAATGCGAAGCCGAAGAAGACCCCGGCAATCAGCCCGACGCGCCCGGGTACCAGTTCCTGCGCGAAGACGACGATTGCCGAGAAGGCCGAAGCGAAGACCAGGCCGATGACGACGCTGAGTACGCCCGTCCAGAAAAGGTTCGCATAGGGAAGCAAGAGCGCGAAGGGCATGACGCCGAGGATCGAGAACCAGATGACGAAACGGGCGCCGAAGCGGTCACCGATCGGTCCACCGAGGAAGGTGCCGACGGCGACCGAGCCGAGGAACAGGAAGAGCATCAGCTGTGCCTGCTGCACGCTGAGTTCAAACTTGTCGATGACATAGAAAGTGAAATAGCTCGACACGCTGGCCATGTAGACATTTTTCGTTGCCGTCAGCAGCACAAGAATCAGCAACGCCCAGATGACCCGGTTCTGCGGCAGCGGCAGGGTCCGGCTTATTGCCGGCTTGCTGGCATTCTGGCGCCTGTGGCTCATGTACCAGTTGCCGACCCAGCTCAGCACGACCATGCCGACCATGGCGATGGCGGCGAACCAGGAGACGCTGTGCTGGCCGAGCGGCAGCACGATGAAGGCGGCAAGCAGCGGACCGATCGCCTGGCCGGCATTGCCGCCGACCTGGAAGAAGGATTGCGCGAAACCGTGGCGACCGCCCGAAGCAAGACGGGCAACACGCGAAGATTCCGGGTGGAAGACCGCCGAGCCGAAGCCGATCAGGCTTGCGGCAACCAGCAGCAGTTCAAAGCTGCCGGCATTACCGAGTAGAATGAGGCCGCAAAAGGTACTCGCCATACCGACCGGAAGCGAATAGGGCATCGGCCAGCGGTCGGTGACGATTCCGACCAGCGGCTGCAGCAGCGAAGCCGTGACCTGGAAAGTCATGGTGAGGAGACCGATCTGCACGAAATCGAGATCGTAGTTCGCCTTGAACAGCGGATAAAGCGAGGCGAGCAGCGACTGCATGATGTCGTTCAGCATGTGGCAGAAGCTGACCGCCATGAGGATAGACATCGTCGTCTTTTCGAAACGAGGCGGGCTCTCGGCAACGGTTGCCATCAATACTTCTCCTGCACAGGCACGGCCGGTGCCATGCCACGTCGCTTTTGTTCTATGGATTTTCGGGCGATCGGGGCTGGGAAGACTCTCGTGCGACGGTCGCTGAACTGCATTTAGCGTAAGCCGGGACGCAATTACAGCCCAGTTTTATCCGTATTGGTACGGCTTTTGTTCGATTTGCGCTTCCGCCGAGTGATTTCTGCGTGATTTCACGTCTTTCCGGGCGAGGGCTTTCATATCACAGTCAGCCGCGATGATCACATATCCAGTGGGCTATGTGAAAACAACCATGGAAAAGCCATGCAGGGGATACTACAGCTGCACCGATTGAAAATGCGATTGAGGCTGAAAACACGCGATGAATGTCAAGACAGCGAATGCGATAGACAGCTATGTCGGAGCGCGCATTAGATTGCGCCGGCAGTTGCTCGGGATGAGCCAGGAACGGCTTGCCGAGCAGATCGGCGTGACCTTTCAGCAGGTTCAAAAATACGAGAAGGGCATCAACCGCATCGGCGCGAGCCGGCTGCAGCGGATCGCCGAGGTGCTGCACACGTCGCCGAGCTTCTTCTTCGAACAGGAGAATTCCGAGCCGTTGACGCTGCACGGGCTGGATCTATCCGCGAATATGGATCCGGTCGCCGAATTCCTGCGAACGAAAGAGGGATTGGTGCTCAACCGCGCTTTTCTGAAGATCGCCGACAGCAATATCCGCGAAACGGTCATCGCGCTGGTGAAGGCGATGGCGCAGGCGGAAAGTCGCGGTCTGACATCGGGAGCCTCCGCAGCGGATATCACCCTTCCGCTCGGGGAATAGGCGGGTATCGCAGCGTTGCGCCTGGCGGGCCGACCGGACAATCAGTGGCATTTCCCGAAAGAGGCCTGTTTGCGATTTGGCGTTTGCTGGATCGCTATCTGAGGGACGGCGTCGAGCTGGGCGTTGAATTCGCCGCTATCGCCTGGACTTTGTGCTGGGCGCTCTGTTGGAGGACCTCGGCGGGAGCGGCGTGTCCCTAGTAATCATGACGGCTCTCCGCCACGCTGCACTGAACGGCTACTGACTGTCCAGGTGCTTGCCCAATTCGGACGTTCTTCAAAGAGCTGTGCACGCTCGATATCTCGATTCTGACGTATCCAGTCGGTTATGATGCCGGTTGTGCGGCCTTGCTCTTGCGATTCGGCTGGGCGAATGCGCTATCGCTGCTCCGACAGCGGCCGCCCGGGCGGCATGTTCAAGCCTTTGAAAAAGATTGGACAACCTCGGGGTAGGATCTTGTTAACCCTATTTGCCTTGCCACCCCTCCAGAATCGGCGCTAAATGCGGTTTCACAGCGCCTGGGGCTTTTAAATCGCATTTTCGAGATTTCCATGAATATGGCACCGCAGATAGAAAAAGCAATTTCTGATGTCGACCAGCTGATTATTGGTCAGGCGCAGGAACTGTCCGACAAGCTGAAGCAGCATCGGCTCGAGATGTTTCCGCCGCGTGCATTGAAGGGTCTGAGGGAATTTCAGCTTGCCGAGGCGGCGCGTTTCCTCGGTGTCACCAGCGGCTATCTTCGCAACCTGTCGCTGGAGGGCAAAGGCGCCCTTCCCCAGGTCACGCCGTCGGGCCGTCGATCCTATACGGCGGAGCAGATGGAAGAGATGCGGAGCTTCCTGGAGCACAATGCCCGCGCCGGGACGCATTATATGCGTCATCGCCGCGGCAACGAACATCTGCAGGTCGTTGCCGTCGTCAACTTCAAAGGTGGCAGCGGCAAGACGACGAGTGCGGCACACCTTGCCCAGCATCTTGCCCTGACGGGTCACCGTGTCCTTGCCGTCGACCTCGATCCGCAGGCCTCTCTCTCCGCCATCCACGGTTTTCAGCCGGAGTTCGACGTCAACGAAAATGAGACGCTCTACGCCGCCATTCGTTATGACGATCAGCGGCGGCCGCTGAGAGAGATCATCCGTCCGACGAATTTCCCGAACCTTCATCTGGTGCCGGGCAATCTCGAACTGATGGAATTCGAGCATGATACGCCGCGCGTCCTTGCTCAAGGCAAGGCGGGTGACTACGGACGCGTCTTCTTCGCACGGCTGGACGAGGCGCTGTCCTCGGTCGCCGACGATTACGACGTCGTCATCATCGACTGCCCTCCCCAACTCGGCTTCTTGACCATGAGCGCCATTTGCGGCGCAACGGCAGTTCTGATCACCGTTCATCCTCAGATGCTCGACGTGATGTCGATGTGCCAATTCCTGCAGATGCTCGGCGAGGTGTTGAACACACTGAAGGGTGCCGGCGGCAACATGAACCTCGACTGGCTGCGTTATCTCGTCACCCGCTACGATCCGCAGGACGGGCCGCAGACGCAAATGGTCGCTTTCATGCGTTCGATGTTCAAGAACCATGTGCTCACCAATCCGATGTTGCGCAGCGTCGCGATCTCCGATGCGGCGATGACCAATCAGACGCTTTACGAAGTCGAGCGGAACCAGTTTACCCGCGCGACCTATGACCGCGCCATGGAGGCGATGGATTCCGTCAATACCGAGATCGCCGATCTCATCCACAAGGCATGGGGGCGGAAATGACCGAGAAGTTTACTGCGGTAAACTGGGACGAGGAGCTGGCTTATGGCGCGTAAGAATCTCCTTTCGGGTCTGATGGACGATTCCAAGAAGTTTACTGCGGTAAACAATCAGGACGAACCGCTCCACAGGGACGAGAAGCAGCAGATTACCTATAAGGGGATCGGCGCTCTCGGTGCCGTGACGCGCAGTATCGATGCGCTGGCTGCCAAGGCCGATGCCGCCAAAGCGATCGAGGAAAAGCTGGCGACCGGTGAGACGGTGATTGATCTCGACCCTGCCCTGATCGAAGATTCCTTCGTGACCGACCGGCTGGCGCATACCGACGAACAGTTTCGCGAACTGGTTGAGGCGATCCGGTTGCGCGGTCAGGATTCGCCGATCCTCGTCCGTCCGCATCCTGAGAAGGACGGCCGATATCAGATCGCCTTCGGCCACCGTCGCGCCCGGGCCGCCAAGGAACTCGGTCGATCCGTCCGCGCCGTGGTCAAGAAACTCGACGATCGCGACCATGTCATTGCGCAGGGCCAGGAGAATTCGGCACGCGCCGATCTCTCTTTCATTGAGAGGACCATGTTTGCCGACAAGCTCGACACGTTGGGCTTCGACAGGGAAACGATCATGTCCGCGCTCAGCGCCGACAAGACGACGGTTTCCAAGATGCTATCCGTTACCAAGCGGATCCCAGCCGAGGTCCTGACCGCGATCGGTGCGGCCAAGACCACCGGCCGTGATCGGTGGCACGATCTGTCCGTGAAATTCGAGACCGAAAACATTGGCGCACGAGCGATCGAGTTCACCAAATCGAGGGAATTCGAGACGGCTGAGCCGGATGCCCGCTTCGATATGCTGGTTGCCTTCATCAGCAGGAGGCAACAACAAGCCTCATCCATAGCGGCAATTCAGCCCGCCGCTCACGCCTGGCAGCGCAAGGACGGCGCGGTCAAGGCGAAGATCAAGGATGACGGGAAACAGTTCACCATCGCGTTGAAGGCGGAGAAGGCGTCTGCCTTTGGAGCCTACATCGCCAGCAATCTGGATCGTCTCTACGAGGCGTTCGAGAAGACACAGGATTTGACCAAGAACGGAGATCAATAAGCAAAAGAAAAGGCCCCCGAACGTTGCCGTCGCGGAAGCCCTCTCTGATCTAGACACCCAGAGAATCACATTTCCGCGAATCATAGTCAAGAGTCTTTGGCACCGAATTTGGTGAGCCGCGATCTTTTGCCTTGAAGAAGGCGAAGAAAATGGAAAGCGGAAGTGTGACGACGCCCTTCGGGCGGCGGCCGATGACGCTTGGCATGTTAGCAAGCCAGGCGGCTGCTCGAGAAATCGAGCCCGGCCAATCTATCGACAAGTGGAAACTCTATCGTGCCCTATGCGAGGCCAAGCCGCTGCTCGGCATCACCGACCGGGCGCTCGCTATCCTGAACGCCTTGCTGAGCTTTTATCCCAAGGGAGAGCTCTCTGAGGAAAACGGGCTCGTGGTGTTCCCTTCCAATGCACAGCTCTCGCTGCGCGCGCATGGAATGGCGGAGCAGACGATCCGTCGCCACTTGGCGAGCCTGATCGAGGCCGGGCTGCTGATCCGCAAGGATAGCCCGAACGGCAAGCGCTACGCCCGCAAGGAGCAGGGTGGGGAGATCCGCGAGGCATTCGGTTTTTCGCTGGCGCCGCTGCTGGTGCGCGCTGAGGAAATCGAGCGGTTGGCGGCAGAGGTGGTTGCGGAACGGTTGCACCTGCAGCGGCTGAGAGAACGCCTGACGCTTTGCCGGCGCGATGTCGCCAAGCTCATCGAGATGGCATTGGAGGAGGGCGCCGCCGGCGATTGGAGCCGGGTTCATCTGCATTTTCGCGATGTCGTCGAGCGGCTGCCAAGGTCGCCTTCCGCCGAACAGGTTGCAGCCGCACTCGACGAATTGGAGCTGCTGCGCGAAGAAATCACCAATCAGTTGGAAATGCAGGTTAAAGCTCAAAATCATAGCGGCAATGCCCAACATTATGAGCGGCACATACAGAATTCAAATCCACAATCCATTATTGAACTTGAACCAGCTTCCGAAATGAAGCAGGGCGCAACGGCGGATGATCGATCGGGGGGGCGGGCCGAACCGACAGTCCGATTACAGAAAGATGAAGACGAGAACGGGCGTGTGCCGGCCACAAGTTCTGCCCCCGCTGCCAGCGCCGCGCTCAAATCCTTCCCACTGGGGCTGGTGCTGCAGGCCTGCCCGGAAATCGCAGCCTATGGACCGCAGGGCTCGGTCGGCACATGGCGCGAGCTGATGGCCGCGGCTGTGGTCGTTCGTTCGATGCTCGGCGTCAGCCCATCGGCCTATGAGCAGGCCTGCGACATCATGGGACCTGAAAATGCGGCCACCGTCATTGCCTGCGTTCTCGAAAGGGCAGGGCACATCAATTCCGCCGGCGGTTACCTCCGCGACCTGACGCGACGCGCCGAGAAAGGGGAATTCGCTATCGGACCAATGTTGATGGCCCTTGCCCGCAGCAATTCGCCGATGAGAGCGAAGACGGGATGAATTGGTGCTTGCAGAAGCTGACTTTGTCCCCTTTACCCTTGCTCAAGGTCAGGCAACTTGGCGCCAGCGTGCCCCAAGCTTCATGCCCACCATGACCATGCGGACTGCATCCTCTGCCGCTCGGGAGAGTAGTTTCGGGGCGCTGAAGATGGCGTCTTCCAGCGAGCAGGGCCTGCTCAGGATCGACGCAAAGGCATCAATGCCATGCTCGAAATTAAGGCGTACGCCTTTGCCGATGGTGCCGGCGAGTGCGATGACGGGCACTCCGGCAATTTTTGCCCGTGCAGCCACTTCGGCAGGCACCTTTCCATATGGGGTTTGCCCGTCAAGGCTGCCCTCCGCGGTGATGACCAAATCAGCCTGTGCGATAAACCGGTCGAGCTCCAGATACTGCATGACGATGTCGTAACGCGGATGCAATCTGCCGCCCAGGAGGCCGAGTATCGCGGCACCAAGCCCGCCGGAGGCGCCGGATCCGGGCGCCATGCCGACATCGATACCCGTCGTGCACCGAACCGCCGTGGCATACGTCTCCATGGCAGCAGTGAGCAGTTCCACCTGCATCGGCGTTGCGCCCTTCTGCGGCCCGAAAATGCGCGCAACACCGCGTTCACCGAGGAGGACATTGTGCCAGTTGACGGCAGCATCGATGCGCACGCCTTCAAGACGAGGATCTCGGCCGCTCATATCAATGGCGGCGAGGCGGGAAAGAGCTGCACCGCCGTGGGGCAGGCGATTGCCTTCCTGGTCCAAGAGACGGATGCCGAGCGCTTCGGCCATGCCGGCGCCGCCATCGTTGATGCCGCTATCGCCACAGCCGAGAAGGATGCGGCGTGCACCTCGGTCGAGCGCGGCACGCACCAGTTCGCCAACGCCATAACTCGTGGTCACGCAGGGATTGCGCTGGTCGCGTGGCACGAGGCTGAGCCCGGCGGCCGCGGCCATCTCGATGACGGCGGTCGGCTCGTCGCTGCCGCCGAGGAACCCGAAATGCGCCTCGACTGGGTCGTTGACCGGGCCGCTCACCGTCAGCTGGTGAAGCGTACCGCCCGTCGCCTTGATGAGCGCCTTGGTGAAACCCTCGCCGCCATCGACCATAGGCGTTTTGATGACGGTAAGGCCGGGAAAGGCGCGTAGAACGCCACTTTCGATGCAATCCGCTGCCTGATCTGCCGACAGACTTTCCTTGAAACCGGAGGGCGCGACGAGAACCGTGAACGACATGGGATGTTCCTTTCTACTATGACAATGATGTGACAGGGGAGGAACGGGACAGCCCCGAGGTTATTCCAGCATTATAAAAATAAATTAGCCGACTAAATAAAAGAGACCGCACGCAGCGGTCTTTCCCTTTTGTCTATCCGTACTGTTCAGTACAGCGGCAGGTCCTGCAGCGGCCAGACGAGTGTGGCGAAGACGACCAGCAGCACCACGAAGGGCACGATCAGCCAACCGGCGAGCCGGAACAGGTCGGCCTGCCCGAAGGGGGGCGGATCCATCGCGCCGAATAGCGCTACCGGTTTGGCGGAGACCATCAGCGTTTGGCAAAAGCCGCTCGCCAACGTAACGACCATGACGAGATTGAGCGGGTCAACACCGAGGGCTGCGACCGGCAGGGCAAGCGCAGGTATGAGAATGGTCGCCCGCGCCGTGCGCGAGGTGATGACGAGGTGGGAAAGCGTCGCGACTACGGCAGCGAAAAAGACCAGGAGTGCGGGCGATGCCGCGATGCTGTTTCCGGCAAGGTCGACCATCCGCTCGGCCAGCACTTTCGCGGTGCCGGTCTCCAACAGCGCCTCGCCGATGACGAGCGTGCCGGCGAGGAAGAGCAGGAGGTTCCATTCCACGCTCTTGAGCGCCGCCTTTAGCGGTAGGCCGGAGACCTTTTGGTTCGCCAACAGCAGGGCAGCGGCGATGCCGATGAGCGGCATGCCGATGCCGTGCATGGGCTGCGCTGCGAAGAGTAGGATCATCGCGCCGGTCACGGCGAGCACGGTCCATTGCTGGCGTGTCAAAGGGGTCAGGGCCTCGTCGGCGTTGCGCTCGGCGATCGCTATCGCCCGTTCCTCGCGGGTAAGAAAAAGACGCAGCAGAACGGCGCAGGCGAGCAGCGAGCATAGCAGCGAAAAGGGTCCGGCAAGCGCGATCCAGCCCAGGAAATCGGGCCCTTTCTCCTGCAGGCGCTCCATCATTCCGGCCGCGACGAGGTGGGCACCAGCGCCGATCAGCGAAGCGCCGGCGGAGAGCAGGATGACCGAGGGAAAGAGCAGCGCGAGCGCCCGGTTGACCCGTGTATTGCCGATCGCGGCTGCGAGACCAAGATAGACAGGTGCCAGCATGGCGGCGCGCGCCGAGGTCGAGGGGATAATGAAGGCGGTGGCGAAGATCAAGAACGTCAGCGCCCAGAACAAGCCTTGTACGGTGGCGAACCGGGCGAGCAGCCGACGGATAATTTGTTCGATTACGCCGACCTGACGCAGCACGCCGGCCACAACGAAGGCCGCCAGCATCAGCCAAACAATATCATTGCCGAGCGAGCGGTAAAGCACATCCTCGTCAATCGCGCCGACGACCGGCAGAAGAGCGGCGGCGGCGAGCGCCACGGGCGTGTCCGGCAGGTCGAGGATGGTCCAGGCGGTGATCGTTGCGACGAAAACGGCAAGTGTCAGCCGCATCTTCAGGGTGAGGTCGTCGATCGCCAGGAAGATCAGCATGGCGCTGAAGGCGAGCACGATCGCCGCGACGATCTGCTTGACGCGGGCAAGCGGCACGGTGCGCTCGGCTGCCATGGAGGGTTCCCCACGCCGGTTGGCGTGGGGGTCCAGAGGGGCGATTGCATGTAGGGCCACGATCGCCCTCCTTTCGGGTTTCAGACTGAGCCTCAATCGTCGTCGGAGGACGAATTTGACGAGGAATTGGAGGAAGAATTCGAGTTCGAATTGCTCGAAGAGTTCGATGAACTGTTCGAGTTGGAGTTGCTCGACGAATTGGAGCTGCTGTTTGAGCTCGAATTCGAGTTGGAATTCGAGTTGGAATTCCGGGAGGAGTTCGACGAACTGTTGGAATTGCGGTTCGAACTCCAGCTGCTGCGCCGGTCATCGTCCCGGTCGCGGTTATAGCGGGCGTGGCTCGCCTTGTTGCTTTGCGTCATCTTCTGCAAAAGGCGTGTGACCGGGTCATCGGCGATGGCGGGCGCGGGTGCCGCGGCACCGACCACCAGGAACGCGCTCAGGATTGCGATGAACTTCTTCATGACGTTTCTCCTTTGAGTGACAGCCTCCTTGGCTGCGAGGGAGAAACGGCGGCGAGGAATGTTTATTCCTCAAAAAACAGAAATATTTTCAATAGGATAATTTGAATCTGCCACACACGCGGAAGCACCGCCGCTGCGATGGGCAGCGACGACGAACCGGAAAATCCGTGTCAAAAAACTATCGCTGCGCGCGGGCGAAGCGGCGGTACCAGCCGTCCGATGCGAGTGTCTTGCGCAGGATCGTCTTGCGAAGGGTGCCTTCCTCCGGGTTTTCGGTGCGGATGTCGGCGTCGAGGTCGGATGCGTCGCGGCGGAATGGAATGACTTGGACAATCGGTGTGCCGCGCTCCAGCATGTGCAGGCCGTCCTCACCGGTGGCGAAGAACGGGAAGTGGATTTCCGACTGGTAGGTGTCGGTATCCACGACCCCGGCAACGACCTCGAAGACGCCATTCGGCCGATTGAGCGGCGGCACGAACAGGCAGCTCCAGCCGGGCGGCGTACGGATGGTCCAATAATTGTGGAACTTGCACGGCGGCAGCGGCTCGCGCGGATTGCCAGCGACCTGATGGCTGGCATGGTTGCTGACGAGCGTGCGGTCGAAATCCCAACCGCAATCGACCGTTTTGCCATTGTCGGAGATTTCCATGCGTACGCTTGCCGCCAGTCCGATCACCCAGCCCGTCGCCATCGCGTCGAGGAAGGGCATGCAACGCTTCACGGTCAAGCCGCTGTTGTTGGATGAGACATGCGCCTCATCGACGGCAGGCAGCCTGCGGAACCAGTCGGGCAGCGCCGTCTTGGCGCGCACGGGAGCGGGGATAACCCCCTCGTCCTCCTTGCGGCAGAGAAATGTCAATCCGGGCTGCGGTTTATTCAGAAAGGCCATTGTCATCGCTGTTCTCCCGTCAATCGATGCGGGATGAACGGCGCCCGGAAGGACTTATTCCCGATGATGGCAAATATTCATTCAGGGGCCAGAACCTCTCGTTCCTCCTCAGGCGAAAGTGGTGCCCCAGCCTGGATCGAGGCCAGATAGGCGTCGATCGTCTCCTGTGACGAGGCAGGGACGTATCCGTCGGCTTTCGCAGATGTTAGTGCGAGCCGCGTCGCCCAGACGCCGTTCTGCCGGCAAGCGACGGTGAGGGTGCTGCTTTTCGGCTGCTTCAGCTCATATTCGCGGCAGAGTTCGCCGCGTTCGTCGCGGAATGAGGCGACGACATGCAGCACCGTTTCCGCGGAAGACAGCGTCACGTCCCGACCAGACACCTCGCGATCGAGGACAGCGGCGATCTCTGCGCCGGAATTCGATGCAGACGGGTTTATGCGGCCCAGCGCAAAACCGACAACGCCGGTCACGATCGCCACAAGACTTGCCGCCACCGGCACGAGCCGGCGCCGCATCGCCTGCTGCTGTTGTTTTGGACGGAAGGAAACGACGTTATCCTGCGGCTTTTGGTGCCGTACCTCATCCGCCATCCTGCGGACCGAAGCAAGCAACGCCTCAGGCACCGGCTCGTCGATCCGGGGTTTCAGCGCGTCACCCACCAACTGGCGGCTGTCGAGGAAGACGGCGAGGCGTTCGCAGAGCGCCTCGTTACCAGCAAGTGCCTCTTCCAGCGCGCGGCTTTGCGTCTCGTCCAGTTCGCCATCGGCAAATGCCATCAACGTTTCATCGTCAAAATCTTTCTTGCTCATAGAACGCCGCCTTTCGTATCGGGCGAACGTCTCTCGCCAAAACTTATTCCCGTCAGCTCCATCAGATTTTTCCGTGCGCGGGCAAGCCTGCTCATCACCGTGCCGATCGGGATAGCGAGAACCTCGGCGGCATCGCGGTAACTGAACTCCTCAACGCAGACAAGCACCAGCACTTCACGCTGTTCGGCCGGCAGCTTTTGGAGGGCGGCGGTCACTTCGAGCAGATCCATGCGCACAAGCGATGCAGCCTCGCCGGAGGGAATCGACACATCGCGCGCATCCTCCAGATCTCCTTGGGGGCCGGCCGTTTTCTGGCGGCGCAGGTGGTCGATCCACAAATTGCGCAGAATGCGGAACATCCAGGCATCGAACCGGCTGCCGGGTACAAAGCTGTCGGCTGCGAGGATAGCGCGCTCGCAGGCCATCTGCACAAGGTCGTCTGCCAATTCCCGGGAACGGCACAGCGAGATCGCAAAACGCCTGAGGTTCGGCAGGAAGGCAACCAGCCGTTCGGGTACTGTCTGCGTGTCGTTGGTCATTTCGCTTTTTCGCACGCGAGGGAATAAGCTGTCGAGTCAAACGTATTCTCGGGATAGTTTGATCGAAAGTGGCTTCTCGATCTGAGAATCCAATCGGAAACTGCCGCAGGAGACCGACCATGCTGCTTACAGTCAAGATTAAGTCATTGCGCCTCCTCGCTGCTGCAACTATCGGCGGGGTACTTACTGTTCTGCCCCTGCCGTTGGGTGACGCCGGGTTCACCATGCCCGCTGCGCTTGCCGATGACGATGATGGAGATGACGACGACGGCGGCAGTGGTGGTGGTGGCGGCGATAACGGCCGCGGTGGAGACCGTGACAATCCCGCATACCATCGGGGCGGAGGCGGCTTCCATGATCTGCGCTCGCTCTTTCGCTGGCCATCCCGCGAGCGTCGTACACCCATGCGCCGCGCAGCCTCGACGCCGGAACAGGCGCAAAACGAGCTCGTCGCGATTGGTCTTGAAGAAGACGCGATTGCCGGATTGACCCAGGAGGGCTTTGCCGTTGAGGATCGCATCCAGGTTTCGCTCATCGGCAGCGAAATGGTGAGGCTCATCGTGCCGGCAGGCACGACGCTCGATTCGGCGCGCGCTGCCGTCGTGGCCCGCAGTGCGACGGCCGTGGTCGATCTCAACCATTTCTACCAGCCGCAATCGGAGAACAAGGCAGGCTGCTCGGGGGAGGGGTGCGCACTCGTCCGCGAGATCGTCGGGTGGCCGACCAGTGAGATCACCCGATGTGCCAAGCCGCCCCGCATCGGTCTCATCGACACGGCGATCAATATCGATCATGTGACCCTGACGAATACGCGGTTGGAGGTCATCCGCCTCAGCGAAGGGGAGGCGACAAAATCGGGCGCGCAGCATGGTACTGCCGTTGCTGCCCTTTTGATCGGTGCATCGGACAGCCGCGTCCCCGGGCTCCTGCCTGGAGCGGAACTCATCGCCGTCGATGCCTTTCAGCGCTCCGGAAAATCTGCGGATATCGCCAACATTTACGACCTCGTGCGGGCGCTGGATATGCTCGTTCAGCGCGACGTCAAGGTCGTCAACCTGAGCTTGACCGGCCCGGCGAACGCGGTGCTCGAAAAATCCGTGAAAGCAGCGACTGAAAGCGGGATGATCCTGGTGGCCGCCGCCGGCAATGATGGCCCGAACGCAAAGCCTGTTTACCCTGCGGCCTATGACGACGTGATTGCCGTGACGGCAGTTGACAAGGGGCGCAACCCTTATCGCCGTGCCGTGCGTGGCGATTATATTGACATTGCCGCTCCTGGCGTGGGGGTCTGGACTGCGGCGTCCATCTCCGGCGCCCGACAAAAAACCGGCACATCCTTCGCTGCGCCCTTCATCACGGCGGCGGTCTCGGTGCTGATTGCTGGCGATCCTGATATGTCGCACGAAAGTCTGGAGGCAAAGATAAGGCAATTTACCGACGACATTGGGAAGCCAGGGAAAGACCCGGTGTTCGGGTGGGGGCTTCTAAACGCAAGCAGGCTTTGTGAAAACATAAGCGACACTAAGCCATCGGCGTTGTGACCCAGCTGCCGCTTCACGATCTGTTGACACGAACGATTATGGTTAACAGAGTGTAACGGAAATAAAAGCCGAAATAATTTCCGGTTGGCAGCTTCCGGCTTTCGGATCAGAGGGTTAGGGCCGAGAAAATTTTGAGAGACGGAAGAGCCCCGCAGGGGATGATCGACCAAACCGATCCATCGAAAAAACACCACATCCCACCAGTTGACGCGAAACGCTTTTTGACGATACGGCAACGCGATAGCGCGAATGGCGGATGGTCGGTCGGCAAGTCGGAAGAACTGCGGAGCATGGGTTTGAAACGGGCGGTGGATTTTTTCTTGGCTTTGATTGCGGCGGCGATCCTGCTCGTTCCAATCCTTGTCGTCGCTCTTTGTGTTCGCCTTACCTCGCCCGGACCGATCCTCTATTGGTCAAAACGTGTCGGCCGTTTCAATCAGATCTTCCTGATGCCGAAATTTCGCAGCATGCGCGTCGACACACCGACGGTAGCCACGCATCTGCTCGAAGATCCGGATCGCTTTCTGACACCGATCGGCTCGTTTCTGCGCAAATCCAGCCTCGACGAACTGCCGCAGCTCTGGTGCATTCTCGAGGGGAAGATGAGTTTCGTCGGACCGCGGCCGGCACTCTACAATCAATATGATCTGATAGAGTTGCGGACGGCCCATGGTGTCGACAAGCTCCTGCCCGGACTGACGGGATGGGCACAGATCAATGGCCGGGACGAATTGCCGATTCCGGAGAAGGTAAAATTCGATGTCGAATATCTCGAACGCCGCTCGTTCGGCTTCGACATAAGCATCCTGTTTATGACGGCCGAGAAGGTCATTCGCCGCAAGGGAATAAGGCATTAAGCTACCTACTTCTGATAGATGAGCGGTGCGGGAGACCTTACTTTCCGATTATTTCAGTTGCGCTCGTTGCAGAAAATGACAAGAAGGTGGTTGTCTGATTGATCCGCGAGACGCTGGTAAGCAATGCCCGAAAATACCCCCACTGAGACGCCGCGCTCAGGATGGTTCTTAATGCCGATGCAAGCGCTCGTCGCCCCTCTGCTGGCGATGCCGCGGGTTGCCAAACGCGCTCTGGCCTTGCTGCTGGATTCCAGCTTTTGTGTTCTGACGATCTGGCTGGCCTATTGTTTCCGCCTGAACGAATGGACGGTGCTGACAGGTGTGCAGTGGCTGCCGGTCTTCGTTTCACTGTGCATGGCCCTTCCCATCTTCATCGTCATGGGCATGTATCGGGCGATCTTCCGTTATGCCAACATGGCTGCTTTCATTACTGTTCTGAAGGCGATTGCGATCTACGGCGTCGCCTTCATGACGATATTTACAGCACTCAGCGTCCCCGGTGTTCCGAGAACCGTCGGCATCCTCCAGCCCTTCCTTCTGTTGATTGCGATCGGGCTGTCGAGGTTGAGTATCCGCTACTGGCTCGGGGATGCCTACCAGCGCATCCTTCACAAGAATATGCTCGCCAAGGTGCTGATCTATGGGGCAGGGACGGCCGGGCGGCAACTGGCCGGTGCCTTGATCAACAGTGCCGAACTCAATGTCGTCGGCTATCTGGATGATGATCCGCGTCTCAAGGGCGGCGTCATGGGTGGTTTGCCGATCTACGACCCCTCGGATCTTCCGGTGCTTGCCGAATCTCTCGGCGTGCACAACGTGCTTCTTGCTCTTCCCTCCGCATCGCGGCAGCGTCGCAACGAAATCCTGGAGCACATCCGTAAAGCCAGGGTCAATGTTCGCACGTTGCCGGATCTCACTGCCCTGGCTCAGGGACGCATCGCCGTCTCCGACATCCGAGAGCTGGAGATCGAAGATCTGCTGGGAAGAGAAGCGGTCGCGCCGCGCCAGGAGCTACTTGACAAGTCAATGCGCAACAAGGTGGTGATGGTCACCGGTGCTGGCGGCTCGATCGGCGGCGAGCTATGTCGTCAGATATTGCGCACCGGGCCTTCCAGCCTCATCCTCATCGATCAGAACGAGTTTGCGCTTTATAATATCCATGCCGAATTGCAGAAGCTGGCCGAACTGTACAAGCATGAAAATATGCAGATCGTCCCGATTCTGTGTTCTGTCCGCGATCAGGATCGCATGGAACATGTCATGCAGAGCTGGCGACCTCAGACGCTCTATCATGCAGCCGCTTACAAGCATGTTCCCCTTGTCGAACACAATGCCGTGGAAGGCATCAAGAACAATGTCATGGGTACGCTGGTCGCGGCACGCGCGGCGAATAAATGCGGCGTCTCGAATTTCGTGCTGATCAGCACAGACAAAGCCGTGCGTCCGACAAATGTAATGGGCGCCAGCAAGAGGCTGGCGGAGATGGTTCTACAGGCGCTTGCGGCGGAATCGGCAGTCGACAGAATGCGAACGAATTTCTCCATGGTCCGTTTCGGAAACGTCCTCGGCTCCTCAGGATCCGTCGTGCCGCTTTTCCGGCAGCAGATCAAGGACGGCGGCCCCGTGACGCTGACACATCCTGATATAACCCGCTATTTCATGACCATTTCGGAGGCTTCCCAACTCGTCATACAGGCCGGTGCTATGGCGGAGGGCGGAGATGTCTTCCTGCTCGACATGGGAGAGCCGGTTCGCATCGCCGATCTCGCCCGCAAGATGGTAGAGCTTTCCGGGCTGGCCGTCCGCGACGAAGACAATCCCGAAGGCGATATCGAGCTGTCCGTTACCGGACTTCGACCCGGCGAGAAGCTCTTTGAAGAGCTGTTGATCGGGGATAATCCTGAAACAACCGAACATCCTCGGATTATGAAGGCGCGTGAGGATTTCCTGTCCTGGCCCGAGCTGTCGCGAAGGCTCAACGCGCTCAACGCGGCGTTGGACCGGAACGATATGATCGCTGCACGTGCGACATTGGCAGAACTTGTTTCGGGCTATTCGTCAACGGGTGAGGTCTCGGATCTGGCTTTCACCGGCGCCGAGCCACTTAGGCTGCCCCAGACAATTCAAAACACGCTGTAAGGGTTGCTGAGGCTCAAGGATGCCAGACGTCAGCTCCGAACAACGGGCGCAAAGCCCGTGCTGCCGCGATCCGCACAAATAAGGGCGACCATGTAGGCGAAGATCGGATCCAAAGCTTTCTGATTGAACATGATGCCAAAGCTGCCTGTTATGACGTAGCTGCTGACGAGTAGAAGAGCGAGCGCAATCGCTAAATCCCGGCCCGGTCCCCGTTCTTTTCTCCACGCGCCTATCACGGGCGTCAGCAGCATCAGCGAAAGCGCTGCAATACCGAAAACGCCGGCGTCGATTCCCGCGGTCAGAAAGCCGTTATGGACATGCGAGTAAGGCAGCTGCGGCCTTATATTATCGGGAAGCTCTGCCAAAACCGAACTCATCCGGTTCTGCGGGCCATAACCTGTCAACGGGTCCTTACTGATTGCTGATAGTGCGCCTTTGTACAAGGCGAACCGGGCACTCAGCGACGTGATCTCGCCGTCGGTGCGTTCGAGCGATGTCAGATTTTCCTGAAGCGCCTGGATGCGATGGAGGATCTGGCCGCTGCCCAGGGTGATAAGTCCCGCCAACAGCAAGGAGCTGGTAATAGCCAGGCTGCGCAAACTCAGATGGAAGCTGTGTTTGCGAAAGTACCAGAGGAAGATGACGATATGGATGGGAATGACCAGCCAGGCCGAGCGCGTTCCGGAAAGCAGAACGCAGCCTAGACCCGCGGCATATCCCAATATCGCAATTCTTTGCTCCACGCTTCTGGGAGATTGAATGTTGAGAAGCGCAATGCCGCCGAACAGAATACCTATCACGCCGAGGAGCGCAGCGTTGGACGTTCCAGCCTCTGCTCTGTCCATCAAAAACATAATCTGCAGGAGACTGAAAAGAAAGGTGACGATCATGCCGATACCTGCGCCGAGGATAAAGAGCGGCACGAGACGGCCATCGGGAGATTGGCGCATCCGCGGCAATATCAGCCAGACCGAAAAGAAAGGCAGGAGCCGGAATATCCAGTCCGGTACTTCGGAGTAGGGCGGATTGATGAAGATGCTGGCGATCATCACCAGCGGGTAGATCGACATGCCAATGGCAACCAGCCGGTCGGATTTCGACAGGTTCCAGACGAGGCGGCCCGTCGCCAGACAGTAGACGCCCCACACCATCGACGCGAGAAGGATGAAGGAGTTGAAGTTCGGCGAAAGCCCTGGAAGGATTGCAAAGAGAAAGACGGCAATGCGGTTGTTTCGGTCGAGTGCGCTTCCGGCCTCATCCCCCGGAGAAAGCACTGCCATCTTGAGTTGTCTAAAATAATTCACTTTGCCGGTCCTGACCGTGTCGATGCTGCCTCGCTAAGGATCGTCATCACAGCTGTCAAGCTGTGATCACGGTGCAATCTATGGCTTTATTCGACGTGGTATTCCGGCAACAGGCGTCCGGACAGACGTGGTTCTGTTCGATGATGGGTGGCAAATGGGTACGACGGTAAGGCCGGCTTCAACAGAAAACACGTCTGAGGTGCGGGCGTGATGTGAAGGTTTGATAGGCGGCATCATCGGGATCGGCGAAGAACCGATGCATGCGCCTCGTTGAAGTGAAGCGGCTGCCGCTATCGCCAATATGGGCGTGTCGAAGATTCCGCCGACGATCGACCAAGGAGATAGCCAACCCCGAATGCGACAATGCCGGTGGTGAGCAGCAATGCGCTTGCGGTATACGGGTGCTCTCTGGCGCCGAAGGCGACGGCATAAGCCTCACGTTTCATCTCTTTGGCCGCCGACTTCGCGACCTTGGTCAATCCCTCCGGTTGCTCAGCGGGCGTTCCGGTGAATCCGGCGTTCAAGTTCTGTTTGTCGGTCATGTCGGGGACCTTTCTGAGTGGCAAGGGGTCTGAGATTGGCGCGAGTCCCAAAGGTTCAATCCTGCTCGCGTGTGCCGGGGGAGGCTTCGCGTTGATCGGCGTCCTCAAGATCGGTCTTGACGAGGAATGCATCGGTATGTTCGCGCGACGCCTCTCGCAATGCTGCGAGGTTTGGAGGATTGTCGGCTTCGCCCTGCTGCGCATCGAGTTCATGTTCGGCCAGGGTCCAGTGATGCCCGTGCTTGCCTTCCGGCCTCCCTTCTTTCTCCCACAGGGAATATGCCCTTCTTCGTATCTCCTCCTCGCGGCTAGCTGCTGGCGATGCGCCGCTCAGCCTGTCGATTTGGCTTGCGGCTCGCCGAACCATCTTCCGTCCGCCTGCGTCCGCGGCGGGTGGAGTTTTCGGCCGGCCGCCGTCAGTCGTATTTTCGTTTGTCTTGCGTGGTGCTGGCTTTTTCATGAGGGTCTCCTTGCGGATCTCAACCAACTTGGCCGATCTAAGTTCCAAACAAAGAGTGCCTCGGCGTAGAGATCGGCTTTCCATTTCCGCGAGGTCTATGCCGTTCACCCGCGCTTGCGCACTGTAATTGCCGTTCCATGTTTTTGCCCTCCAGCCTGCGGCCCGCGGGGTCGACTTGCTCAATTCGCGAAGCGTCGAACCTTGAGCAGCATGTCTTGGCACGGCGATAAAACTGATATACTAGTATGCCACAAAGTTTCAGCGTCCCGGTGTATCCATGCAGCAAGCATCAGAAACCGAAGTTTTGGTCGTCCCGGCGTTGCGGGAGGCCGGGGGCAGGCTGCGCCGTATCACCACGGCCGGCGCCATCTACGATCGCCTTTATGCCGACATTGTGTCGCTGCGGATGCCGCCGGGCATGCTGCTGCAGGAAAAGCGGATCGCCGATGATTTCGGCGTCAGCCGCACGCCGGTACGCGAGGCGCTGCTCCGGCTTTCCGAAGGCGGACTGGTCGATATCTACCCGCAGTCGGGCACCGTCGTGTCGCGGGTGCCGGTCTCGGCGATCCCTGAGGCGGTCGTCGTGCGCAAGGCGCTCGAAGGCGCGACCGTCGAGGCTGCAGCTCTGACCGCGACGGCCACCGATATCGCCCGTCTCGACGCCATCATAGCCCGCCAGCAGGCCCATGCCGCGACCGGCAATGCTTCGAGCTTCCATGAGGAGGACGAGGCCTTTCATGAGGCGATCACGCAGATATCGGGTTATCCCGGCATCTGGGCAATCCTGAAAACGGTCAAGGTGCAGATCGACCGGGCACGGCGGCTGACGTTGCCGGTGCTCGGGCGTATGGATAACGTCGTGCCCGAACATATGATCATCCGCAATGCGCTCGCCGCCCATGATGCGGCGGGGGCACGCAGTGCGATGATCCATCATCTGAGTGCCGTCATTCCCGATGTCGACGAGTTGCGCGCGCGTTACCCCGATTATTTCTGCTGACAGCAGGCCAGAACACGAAACGAAAAGCGAGAGGGAAGGAAGAAGGATGCGACAGGGTTGGAGATGGTTCGGGCCGGAAGCGCCGGTGACGCTGGACGATGTCCGCCAGACGGGCGCGACGAATATCGTCTCTTCGCTGCATCAGGTGCCGATCGGCAGGGCCTGGACGGAGAAGGAAGTGCGCGAACGCCAGGCTCTGATCGAGACGACGCCCGGCGGCCGCTCGCCGCTCGTCTGGTCAGTCGTCGAGAGCATCCCGATCCCCGACGCCGTCAAGCGCAAGGGCGGGGAGGCGAAGGCCGAAATCGAGGCGTGGATCGCCAGTCTCGAAGCGGTCGCTGCCTGCGGTATTTCGATCGTCTGCTATAATTTCATGCCGGTGGTGGACTGGACCCGCACCGAACTCGATTTCGTGACGCCGACCGGCGCCACCGCCATGCGCTTCGACCACGAGCGTTTTGCAGCCTTCGATCTCTTCGTCCTGGAACGGCCGGATGCGGCGCAGCACTATTCCAGCGAAGACCGCGAACGGGCGCGTATCGTCTTCGAGGCGATGACGGACGACGAGGTCGCCGACATCACCCGCATCATCACCTCGGCTCTGCCGGGGTCGACCACCGAACCTCTGACCATTCCGGCTTTCCGCGAAAAGCTTGTCGCCTATAGTGGCATCGATGCCGCAAGACTGCGCCGGCACCTGATCGAATTCTTGGAAGCGGTGACGCCGGCGGCCGAAGCCCGCGGCGTCAAGCTGACGCTGCATCCCGATGATCCGCCGCGTTCGCTGTTCGGTCTGCCGCGCATCGCCTCGACGGCGGACGACTATGCCGCTCTCTTCGATGCGGTGCCGTCGGCGGCGAACGGCATGTGTTACTGCACCGGCAGCCTCGGCGTGCGCGCCGAAAACGACCTGCCGGCGATCGCCCGACGCTTTGCCTCGCGTATCCACTTCGCCCATCTGCGCGCCACGACGCGCGAGGGTGACGGCCGAACCTTCCATGAAAGCGCGCATCTGGAAGGCGACGTCGATATGGTCGCCGTTCTCAGCGAACTGGTCGCGGAAGACCGCCGCCGCAGTCCCGAAGACACCATCGTGTTCCGATCGGACCATGGCCATCGCATGCTCGACGACCTCGACAAGGTCGTCACACCGGGCTATCCGGCCATCGGCCGCATGCGCGGCCTCGCCGAACTGCGCGGCATCCTGCATGCGCTGGGCGCTCCGCCGAACTGAGGGTGGACGCAAAACCGCCGCGCATTTTTTGCTGGAATTGCTCTAGCGAAAATCATCGCGCTCTGAAGCCCGAGCGATGCTTCAGAGCGCGCAACCTTTCAGGAAAAGATCGGCGCACATCTTCGCCCGAGCCGCAATCGTCTCGATCTTCGGCGGCGGCTCCTGGCGTAGCATCGCGGCACGCTGCGGTTCCATGATCATCATGCCGCGCAGCATGCCGCAGGCCGCATGCGGATCATCAAGGGCAATCAGTCCACGATCGATCTGCTTTTGCAGCCAGTTTTCCATCAGTGTATTGGTTCTGACGATCGCCTTTTCATAAAAGGCGTTGGCGATCTCTGGGAAACGATCAGACTCGCTGATGACAAGCCGGGTCATGGCGATGGTATCGATCGAGAGCGTCAGCATACCGTAGGCCATCAGTATGCGCTCCAGCCCCTGCCTGATATCGGCCACGGCGAGTGTGCCGGGGTCAAGGGCGATCAAAAAGCGCCCCGTGCGCTCCGTGATCATCTCTGAAAAGAGATCTCCTTTCGTCGGAAACAGGCGGTAGAGCGTCTTGGTCGAAATGCCGGCCTCCTGCGCGATCGCAGCGATGCTAGCCGCGGCATAGCCATTCTCGTGGAACTGCCTGTTTGCCGCCTCGATGATCACGCTTCTCGTATCCTCGTCGCAGCGGACCTGCGGGCGTCCTCGCGGCTTCTTCTCGATTTCGTGATTTTGGACCATGACTATTTTCCAAATTCTCATTGACATCTATTTTCTAGTGCATATTTTGGAAAATATCAAGTTTCCTAAAGTGCATTTCATTCGAATTCAAAGGCCGCAGCCCAAGTGACGGCGACCGTCATCAGGAGAAAGACAATGACCATCAAGAAGCTGCATGCCTTGAATAACAATACCGCCGTTGAGACCGTTGCCGAAGCTGCCCCGGCAAGCCTGGACGCCGGCCAGCCGCCGCGCGTCGCGGAAGCTGCCGCCACCGTTGCCGAGGAAAAGCCCGCCCGCAGGCGCGGCGGCCGCTCCCTGCTTCTCGGCGCCACCGCGCTCGTGCTGATCGCCGCCGGCGCCTATTACGGCCATGATTACTGGACGGTCGGCCGTTTCCATATCTCGACCGACGATGCCTATGTGAAGGCCGACAACAGCACCATCGCCCCCAAGGTATCAGGCTATCTCTCCGAGGTCCTCGTCATGGATAACGAGACCGTCAAGGCCGGCCAGCCGCTCGCCCGCATCGACGATCGCGACTTCAAGGCAGCCCTCGATCAGGCCAAGGCCGATGTCGCCGCCGCCGAAGCCACCGTCAACGCCAAGCAGGCTTCTCTCGATATCCAGCAGTCGACGATTGCCGCCGCCCGCGCGACCGTCGACGTCGACCGCGCCAATGAGACCTTTGCCGAGCAGAACAACAAGCGTTATTCGAACCTTGCCACCAGCGGTTATGCCCCGGTGCAGACGGCGCAGCAGGCCGCCTCTCAGATCGCTGCCGCCCAGGCCACCATCATTCGCGACACAGCCTCGCTCGACGCCGCCGTCAAGCAGGTCGACCTGCTGAACGCAGAGCTGGCCCAGGCGAGAGCGGCCCTTGCGCACAGCAAGGCCGTCCAACACCAGGCCGAGCTCAACCTCTCTTATGCGACGATCACCGCGCCCGTCGACGGCACCGTCGGCAACCGGACGCTGCGCGTCGGCCAATATGTCCAGGCCGGCACTCAGCTGATGTCGGTCGTGCCGACGACGGCTGCCTATGTCATCGCCAACTACAAGGAAACCCAGCTCACCGACGTCCAGGCCGGCCAGCCTGTTGATATCGAGGTCGATATGTTCCCGGGCCGCACCTATCACGGTCATGTCGACAGCCTCGCGCCGGCAAGCGGCCAGGAATTCGCGCTGCTGCCGCCTGACAACGCCACCGGCAACTTCACCAAGGTCGTCCAGCGCATTCCTGTGAAGATCGTGCTCGACGGTGACGCTGCCGCAAACGGCGACCTGCGCCCCGGCATGTCCGTGCAGCCAAGCATCGATACCAAGAACGACCGCAGCTAGGGCCGGGGACGAGGAGTTCGTGTCATGTCCACCATTGCAGCAACAGCCATCGCCGTTCCGCAGCCGAAAACCGGCGCCAGCACCAGGGAATGGATCGCCGTTCTCGCCGGCATGATCGGCGCCTTCATGGCGATCCTCAACATCCAGATCACCAATGCCTCGCTTCTCGACATCGAGGGCGGCATCGGAACAGGCGTCGACAACGGCGCCTGGATCTCCACCTCCTATCTGATTGGCGAGATCGTCGTCATCCCGCTGACGGCCTATTTCAGCAATGTCTTCTCTTTCCGCCGCTATATCCTCGTCAATTCTGTCCTCTTTCCGCTGTTTTCGATCGCCTGCGCCTTCGCGCATGATCTCGGCACGATGATCGTGCTGCGCGGCCTGCAGGGCTTTGCCGGCGGCGTGCTGATCCCCATGGCTTTCACCATGGTGCTGACCAAGCTGCCGAAGTCGCAGCAGCCGCTCGGCCTGGCGATTTTCGCGCTCTCGGTGACTTTCGCACCGGCAATCGGCCCGACCATCGGCGGCTACCTCACCGAAAATTACGGCTGGCAGACGATCTTCTTCATCAATGCCGTCCCGAGCGCCATCATGGCGGTCGCCCTTGCCCTGACGCTCGACAAGCAGCCGATGCAGCTTGGCCTGCTGCGGGAAGGCGATTGGGCGGGGATCTTCACCATGGCCATTGGTCTGTCGGCGCTGCAGACCGTACTCGAGGAAGGCAATAAAGAGGATTGGTTCTCTTCGCCCTTCATCGTCAAGCTCAGTATCCTCGCCTTTGCCTTCCTCGTCGCCTTCATCTGGATCGAGCTCACGGTGAAGAAGCCGCTGGTCAAGCTCAGCCTGCTGAGGCAGCGCAACTTCGGCATCGGCGTTGCCGTCAACGTGCTGGTCGGCGTCGCCCTCTTCGGCACCGTATACATCCTGCCGCAATATCTCGGCCAGGTGCAGCGCTACAATGCCGAGCAGATCGGTTACGTGTTGGCCTGGACCGGCCTGCCGCAGCTGCTTTTGATCCCGCTCGTCCCGATGATGATGAAGCGCTTCGATGCGCGGTATATCGGCTTTCTCGGCATCTCGATCTTCGCGATCAGCTGCTTCATGAACATCACGCTTTCGGCCGACACGGCAGGTGACCAGTTCTGGATTCCGAACATCGTCCGCGCCATCGGCCAGGCCCTGGTGCTGACGCCGATCACCGCCATTACCACTGCCGGCATTGCGCCTTCCGATGCGGCCGCCGCCTCGGGCCTGACCAACATGCTGCGCAACCTCGGCGGCGCCGTCGGCACGGCGACGCTCGGCACGGTCCTGACCAAACGCGAGCAGTTCCACTCGAACATCATCGGCCAGTCGGTGACGCTCGGCCGCGATGAAGTCCGCACCCGTCTCGACCAATTGACAGCCTACTTCGTGCAGCATGGTGTCTCCGACCATGCCGTCGCAGCCCAGAAGGCCGTCGTGGCGCTGGGCCAGGTTGTCAAACGCCAGGCCCTCATCCTGGGCTTCGCCGATACATTCGCCGTCATCGGCGTGGTTCTTGCCATTGCCGCCGTCGCCCTGCTGCTCACCCAAAAACCGCGGGCCGGTGCTGGCGCCGGCGCTCATTGAAACAGCGGCACTCGCCGGCTTCCAGGCGAGTGCTCTCTCTATTCCGGAATTTCGACCGTAAAGGCGAAGCTCGCCACAGCGCCCGGCGCCAGGATCGTGGTCGACGGCCTCTTGGAAAGCTCGCTCGAACTCCCGGCTTCCGCAGCCGTCCCGTGCCAGGGCTCGATGCAGAGGAAGGGCGCGCCCGGTTTGGTCCATAACGCAAGGTTGGGCAGATTTTCGAAATGGAACCGCATGGCCGGCCCGCCTTCGGCGCCGTAACTCAAGCCGGCGCCCACACCATCAGGGAAAATCATCGCATCCTGCTCGAACATCGCGTGATCGAGCACCAGCCGGCCGCCATCGAACGGCGAGGGCAGGGGCGCGGGATTGATCAGGCCGCCTTCCAGCCGCACAAGACCCGGCTCGCCTTGATTGTCGAGCGTGACGATATGGTCGCGGCCGGAAGCATCGGGTAGCGGCCAGGCGAAGGCCGAATGGAATCCGAGGCCGAACGGCATCGCCTTCTGGTCGCGATTGGTGACCTCCGCCGTGACAGTCAACGCGCGGCCCTCGACCGCATGCACCACGGCCAGCTGAAATTCGAACGGATAGACCGCCCGGGTCGCATCCGAGGCGGCCAGTTCGAACCGGCACATCGTCTCAGTGGAGGCCGCAAGCACGAATTCGCTGCGGCGGGCAAAACCATGCTGGGCCATCGGATAGACCGTACCGTCGATTGCGATCTTGTCATCCGGCGCCTTGCCGACGATCGGAAACAGGACCGGAGACCGCCCGGTCCAGAAGGCTGCGTCGCCGGTCCATAACCAAGAGCGTCCGTCGCTTGACGTGAGCGCCTGCATCTCGGCGCCGAGGGAGGAGACATCGACGGTGAGATCCTGATTCCCGATCCGGATGGAGATTGGCATCACGTTTCCTTTCGAATTGGTGCGGCACCAAGCCATACCGTTCCGCACGGGGGATTTCCACCCAATAGAGGGGCGGGACGGCAACACACCAGCCGCTGCCCTCGTCATTTCCGCATCGCGCCCAATCTCGCGATCACTTCGTTCGGGATGCCGTAGCGCTGAATCGCGTCGCGGTTGTTCCGCAACCCGCATATCTCACGCTGGATGAAGAACGCCCAGACGGCATCGGATGCTTCGTTGAGAAGCCTCTCGCGGTCTTCGGCGCTTTGGCGGTCGGGAGTCCATGCCTTCAGAGCGGCAAGCGCCGCCTCCACCTTCAGCCCGTGACGTCCGAGAGAATCGGCCCGTTCCGACATCAGCTCATATTCGAGGACGTTGAAGCCGCTTCTATCCTGCTCGGATTGTCTGAAGGACTGTGGCGGACGAACGCTCATTGGCACAGGTCTCCGTTGGCGTGAGCCGCGATATTATCCAATCCTGTTCCAAATTAAAGAAGGTGAGCATGATGTCGTTCGAAAACCGCTCACGCCTTTCGGCATGACACTCTTGATCGAGACGGTGGGAACAGGGCTATCCTGCGGTTTCCCCGCATGGCATAAGCGCGCCAAAATCTCCTTCTCCAGGCGCCGCGCAAACCATGATCCGTATCGAAAATATCAGCAAGCAGCTCAGCCACCGCATCCTCTTCATCGAGGCGTCCGCAGCGCTCAACAGAGGTGAGAAGATCGGTCTCGTCGGTCCGAACGGTGCCGGTAAGACGACGATCTTCCGGATGATCAATGGCGAAGAGCAGCCCGATGAAGGCCAGGTCTCCTGCGAGAAGGGCGTCACCATCGGCTACTTCAACCAGGACGTCGGCGAGATGGCCGGCCACAGCGCCGTCGCCGAGGTGATGAACGGCGCCGGGCCGGTCAGCATCGTTGCTGCGGAGTTGCACGAGCTCGAAGCCGCCATGGCCGATCCCGAACAGGCCGACAACATGGAAGAGATCATCGAGCGCTACGGCGAGGTACAGGCGCGCTACGAGGAACTGGACGGTTACGCGCTCGAGGGGCGCGCCCGCGAAGTGCTCGCGGGCCTGAGCTTCAGCCAGGAGATGATGGATGGCGATGTCGGCGCGCTGTCGGGCGGCTGGAAGATGCGCGTGGCGCTTGCCCGCATCCTGCTCATGCGCCCGGATGTCATGCTGCTCGACGAGCCGAGCAACCATCTGGATTTGGAAAGCCTGATCTGGCTGGAGGAATTCCTGAAAGGTTACGAGGGCGCGCTGCTGATGACCTCGCACGACCGCGAGTTCATGAACCGCATCGTCACCAAGATCATCGAGATCGACGGCGGCACCTTGACGACCTATTCCGGCGACTATGAATTCTACGAGCAGCAGCGGGCGCAGAACGAGAAGCAACAACAGGCCCAGTTCGAGCGCCAGCAGGCGATGCTCGCCAAGGAAATCAAGTTCATCGAGCGGTTCAAGGCGCGCGCCTCACATGCCTCGCAGGTGCAGAGCCGCGTCAAGAAGCTGGAGAAGATCGATCGGGTGGAGCCGCCCAAGCGCCGTCAGGCGGTCTCCTTCGACTTTCAGCCGGCGCCGCGTTCCGGCGAAGACGTGGTCAGCCTGAAGAACGTTCACAAGAAATACGGCAGTCGAAGCATCTATGAAGGGCTCGATTTCATGGTGCGGCGCCGGGAACGCTGGTGCATCATGGGTATCAACGGCGCCGGCAAATCGACGCTGCTGAAACTGGTGACCGGCACCGCCGAGCCTGACGAAGGCAGCGTCGCTCTCGGCGCCAGCGTCAAGATGGGCTATTTCGCCCAGCACGCCATGGATATTCTCGACGGCGAGCACACAGTCTTTCAATCGTTGGAGCACCGGTTTCCCCAGGCAGGGCAGGGGCCCTTGCGTGCGCTGGCCGGATGTTTCGGCTTTTCCGGCGACGATATCGAGAAGCGGTGCCGGGTGCTCTCGGGCGGTGAGAAGGCGCGGCTGGTCATGGCAATGATGCTCTTCGACCCGCCGAACCTGCTCGTGCTCGACGAGCCGACGAACCATCTCGACCTCGACACCAAGGAAATGCTCATCAAGGCGCTGTCGCAATATGAGGGCACGATGCTGTTCGTCTCGCACGACCGGCATTTCCTGGCCGCACTGTCCAACCGGGTGCTGGAGCTGACGCCCGACGGCATCCATCAATATGGCGGCGGCTATACCGAATATGTGGCGCGCACCGGCCAGGAGGCGCCCGGCCTGAGAAGCTGACGATTATCGTTGCGGGGCAAGTCGAAACCGTCAGTGTCGAAGCGACCAGTGGAGAGCCGGCCAGCGATATCGGTTGGCCGCTCGAAGCAACGGAGGAGAAAATACCATGCTGTTGGATCGAATCGAGGTCGTCACTCTGTTCGTCGATGATATCGAGGCGGCCAAAGCGTTCTACCAAAATGTCTTTGCGCCAGAGGTCGTCTATCAGGACGCGGTATCGGCGGTCCTGAAATTCTCGGGAACGATGATCAACCTGCTCGATGCAGCGCAGGCGCCTCAACTGGTCAAGCCGGTCGCAGTGTCAGCGCCCGGTTCGGGCGCACGCGTGCTGCTGACGATCAAGGTCGACGACGTCGATGCGGTTTGTGCAGAACTGCGCAAACTCGGGGTCACGCTGCTCAACGGTCCGATCGATCGTCCATGGGGCCGCCGCACCGCAGCCTTTGCGGATCCGTCGGGCCATGTCTGGGAGGTCGCGCAGGAATTGCGCTAACCCGTCGCGCGCGCTCTGGAGCTGCGTTTAAATCTTGCCGTCATCGGCCTCACGGACGGGCCGCTTCTTCCGAGCGAAGAGCGAATTCGGCGGTTATTGCCACGATGATGACCAAATTCCGTGGTGTTCGGAGGCCTCTTCATGCAATCGGGGACGGGCGCATCGGCATGGACTGGATCAATCGTTATATCGATCAGCCGCTACTGCACGGCGCGGCGGGTTTGCTGCGGAGTTGGCATCTCCGCACGCGGCAACCGCCGGAGTTGCTGGAGCCGACATGGAACCTCGTTGTGCTCTCCTTTCTCCTGATCGCGAGCGGGCAGGTCATGGCCGGCGAGACTTTCACGCTCAGTGTTGCCGCGCTGGTGATGCTGGCGCTGCCGTCCGCTCGAAAGCTGCTTTCGGCTGTGAAGGCAGGGCAAGGCGGTTACGGCGCCCGGGAATACAAGTCGCTGAGAGCGCGCGCCATCGCCAAACGTGAGGCGGAGTGGTCGGTGCGGATCATTGTCCTCTTCGCATCGGCCTGCCTTCCGTTCATCGCCCGCATCGACGATCCGGTGGGAGCCTGTTTCATGCTGGGGGCCAGCATCTGGTTCGTCCTGACCGGGCCGCTTAAGGCCTATCTCGACGCAGCCGAACCTCCCGAGCCGAATGAAGGCGACCGGATGTACAGCGGCGTCTTTCACGTCGGCTGAATGGAGCTGATGCGACGTTGCATGTCCCGGCCATCAGACGGACGGGAACCAAATGGGGCGGCCTCCGTTATCTCCGCAGCAACGTACAAGGAGATTGCGATGCTTTACTACGCTCTGGTATTTCTCGTCGTGGCCTTGATTGCCGGCGTCCTCGGATTTGGCGGCATCGCAGGGGCGTCAGCTTCCATTGCCCAGGTTCTGTTCTTCATTTTCCTGGTGCTGTTCGTCGTATCGCTCGTCATGCGACTGATGCGAAAAGTATAACGCGGACAGATTAAAGTATAAAGACCCGGCGAAGCACATCGCCGGGTTTTTCTTTATTGCCACATTCGGTTTCATGTCTCCGTCAATGAAGGCTTCCGTCCCGATCGTGGTCGGCTGTCGCGAAATCCGCCATCACCCGCTGCATGAATTCGCTTCGGCTGATGCGGCCGTTGTGGTTCGCGTCGGTCAAAGTGAATTGCTCGACCGTCAGGATCTGCACCGTCTCGTCGGACTGCAGGCTGCCGTCCTTGTTCTTGTCGAGACTTCCGAAAGCCGTGCCCATGAAGGTCTCGTATTCCGATCGGTCGACGGTCTTGCTGGTATTTGTGTCAAGCCCATCCATCTGGCCCTGATACATCGATCCGGGCTGTTGCTGTTGCTGCGCCACTGCCCCAACGCATTGGCACAGTACGAATGTGGTCACCAAAGCCAAGGTCTTCATCGCTTGATATCCCTCCCCAATTAGCGGCAAGCCAGACGGTTGCCGACGTAACCACCGCCGCCGATGCCGGCGCCGACAGCAAGCACCTGCCCGGTTCCGGCGCCGATCGTGCTGCCGATCAAGCCACCGACAATCGCGCCGCCGACGGTTCCCGCGATGCAGCCGAATTCGGAATTACGATCCGAGACGGCCTGCGACGTCGGGCCGGACTGGCAGGCGGAGATGGCAAGGCATCCCGCCAGTATGATGTTTGTCCTGCGTATGCGCATCTTTCCCTCCCGATAAATTACCCGTTATCTCCAATAGAGATCGGCGGGCGTACGATTGTCCGGCCCCCGCGAAAATATCGCCTGATTATATTTCTCAAATTCAGACTTAGTTTCTGTTCGAACAGAAGCAGAATTCCGGAAAACAAGCGGAAATTCTGCGGCAATGCCAAAGCAATCATGCCGTTTCCTCTCCAGTTGCAGTACTGCATGGAGAGTATTTTCAAATAGTACAGCTATCTATACCGCATGGCAACCTGCGCGATCATCGATCGCCTATCCAAATAGGGGCGCCTGCGATGTGCATGATACCGCTCGTCGAGAGTTGACGGCGATCAGGATCGTGCCTTTCCGGCAACCATCCCTGACAAGATCGTGAAATAAACGGATGACGCGAAAAGGTGCCTTCGAAATGTCCCAATGGGAGCTGAACCGTAAGCGAGTTTGTCGCTTGCGCCCTCCCAGGCGCTTTGACATGCGATGCGTAAATGATGCCGGTTCGGGATCGTTTTGCGGTTCCGTCCGTTATCTGTTGCCGAATCTGGTGGCGAGTAGCCGGGTATGCTCCCGTCACGATTTGAGAAGGAGAGACTTATGAACAAAATTCTTGCGACGGCGTTTGCCGCGGTATCGTTGACGTTTGTCGGCGCTGGGGCGGTCAATGCCGCCGATCTCGGCACCAGGACATATGAAGAGCCGGACCTGCGCAATGGCGTGAAGATCGGTTACCTCACCTGCGATATCGGCGGCGGCACGGGTTACGTGCTCGGTTCCTCCAAAGAGGCCGACTGCATCTTCCAGTCGACCGTCGGCAACGAACTTTCGGATCGTTATACGGGTGAAATGAGAAAGCTCGGCATCGACCTTGGCTTCACCACGCGAAGCCGCCTGATCTGGGCCGTGTTCGCGCCGACGGCCGGCTATCACCGCGGATCGCTCGCCGGCCTCTATGTCGGCGCCACCGCCGAAGCCACGCTCGGCGCCGGTGTCGGCGCCAATCTCCTGGTTGGTGGCACCTCCGGTTCGATCCATCTGCAGACGGTCAGCCTGACCGGTCAGCTCGGCCTCAACGTTGCGGCCGGTAGCGCCTCGATGACGCTCACACCAGCGAATTGATATGGTCTTTTTGACATCCCCTGCCGCGTCGCGGCAGGGGACGTCATCTCGTCTGCGGCGCGATTTCGCACCCTCGCATGCCCAAGCCGGATCACGACATGATGGATATTCGAATGGCAACGCCCGACGAGGACGAGAT
Organism: Rhizobium sp. PEPV16; assembly: GCF_008919455.1. Classification (NCBI taxonomy): domain Bacteria; kingdom Pseudomonadati; phylum Pseudomonadota; class Alphaproteobacteria; order Hyphomicrobiales; family Rhizobiaceae; genus Rhizobium; species Rhizobium sp. PEPV16. The sequence continues at coordinate 91,844 of NZ_VSZV01000355.1, read as the reverse complement.
CCTGGTTGGGCACTATCTGAAGATCTGGGACAGCTACGGCACACCACCGGAACACTACAGGCCTGATGCGGCGGCGCGGATCTTGTCGTTCATCAGAAGCGGTCGCGAAGAGCGTCGCCTGACCTCGTTCCTTGCCATCATCGACGGGGACATCGCCGGTTCCGCATCCTGCCAGCTGCACCAATCGCCGTTTCCGGAGGTCATCCAGCCGGAACAGCGGCTGCACGGTTACATCTGGTCCGTCTATGTTGCCGACGCCTTCCGCCGGCGCGGCATCGTACTGGCGTTGACCAACAAGGCTGTCGACTATCTGAAGTCGATCGGCTGCACGACTGCTGTTATTCATGCCTCCGATGCCGGCGAACCCGTCTATCGCGCCGCTGGTTTCGAACTGGCGAAGGAAATGCGCCTGAAGTTTTCGGCGGAGTAGCGACCGGCGATCGCCGGAGCCCAGCCTTCAGCCTACGCTTTCGCTCGGCCGGGTGCGATAAAAGTAGCGATCGTCGCCTCGTCATGGCCGGCCTCGCGCAGGAAGCGGCTGGCGAATTCGATGGCAGGGCTTCTCAGGGCCTCGTCCGGTCTAATCAGGTGAAAGGCCACATGGTAATCGAGCGTCCGCTCCGACACCGCGACGACGCGCCCGGTGGCCAGCGCGGCATCCGACAGCGGCGGCCGCGCGAGCGCGATGCCGAGCCCTTGCGCACAGGCATCGATCACCAGATTGTAGTCCTCGAAGCGCCGATCATGGCCGCGCGGTATATAGTCGACGCCCTCACGAGAGAGCCAGCGCCGCCAGCCTTCAATATTCGAATCGTGAAGGATCGGCAGATCGAGCAGCGCCAAGGCATCGGAGCGCTGCCCGAGCCGCTCCGCCAGCGCCGGGGCGGCGATCGGAAACGATTTCTCCTGCCAGAGCGGCAGGGCGCGCACGCCAGCCCATGGTCCTTTGCCGCAGCGAATGGCAAGATCCGTGCCTTCGCCGAAATCCGCCAGCCGGTGTTCGAGCGTCAGCTCGACATGCAGCTCGTTTCCTTCGAGCTTCGGCAGGCGTTGAAACAGCCATAGAGAGGCGACAGAGGGCGTCACCGAAAGGCGTACCACCGCCTTGTTGCGGCGAGGCAGCCAGCGTTCGCCGCTATTGCCGAGCAGCGTAAGTGCTTCTTCCGCCCGCGCGAAAAACCGCATGCCTTCCGGCGTCAGACGCACGCCTCGGGCTTCGCGCGCAAACAGGCGAACGCCCATCCAGCGCTCCAGGCGCGAGACCTGGCGCGACACCGCGCCGTGCGTGATGCCGCTTTCCTCGGCCGCAGCTGAAAACGATCCCAGCCGGGCGGCGCGGGCAAAGGTCTCGAGCGTATCGAGCGGCGGAAGAACTGGCGAGCTGTGAACCATACGCACATTTGATCATCGATTGCGATGCTTTTCAAGCACGGATCGAAGGCCTAATCACTGTCGCAGCAACACATGGAGGCGAAAATGAGCATGGTGGCAAGCGTACCGGTTTCGACGAAACAGCAAGGCGGGTTCGATCTGGTCGCCTTTGCGGCGATCGTCGTCACCATCCTCTTCTGGGCTTCCTCCTTCGTGGTGATCCGCATCTGTCTCGGACCGCTGACGCCGATCGAACTGGCGACGGCGCGTTATGTGGCAGCCGGCGTCATCGCCCTCGTCTATCTCGTCATCTATCGGCCGATGCCGGAAAAACGCGATTTCGTTCGTCTCTCCGTTGCCGCCGTGCTTTTCATCGCCGCCTATGCGGTTCTGCTGAACACCGGCGAGCAGACCGTTGCGGCGGGACCGGCAAGCTTCATCATCAACACCATGCCCGTCTTCACCGCCCTCATCGCCACATTCGCGCTCGGCGAGCGCTTCGGCCGCTGGGGCTGGGCGGGCACCGCGGTTTCCTTCGGCGGCGTGGCGCTGATTGCGGTCGCCTCCGACGACGGTTTCAAGCTCGATCCGAATGCCGTCCTCATCCTCGGGGCAGCGCTCTGCTCGGCGATCGCCAGCGTGCTGCAGAAGCCGCTGCTCGGGCGGTTGCCGGCGCTTGCAGTCACTGCCTGGATCCTGCTCATCGGTTCCGTGCCACTGTTTCCGGCCGTCCCGGCGACGATTCAGGCGCTGGCCGCTGCACCGGCGGAGGTGAACTGGGGCGTTGCCTATCTCGTTATCTTCCCGACCGCGATCGGCTATCTCACCTGGGCAATCGCCCTGAAGCGGCTGACGGCCGCCCGCGCCTCGAATTTCCTCTATGGTGTTCCCCCGGTCGCCACGCTGATCGGGTTCGTCTGGCTGGGCGAAACGCCGACAGCGCTCGGCGCGGTCGGTGGCGTCATGGCAATCCTCGGTGTGCTCGTCGTCAACGTGATGCGGAAGCGGTAGCGTCGAATTCGGGCCGTGAAGGCGGCCCGGTAACAGATAGGCATTGCGCTGCGGTTCGCTTTCTTTAAAACGAAAGCAGATCGAAAGGCGCGCGCTCATGTTCTTGACCGACCGGCAAATTGAAATCGTGGCGATTGCGAAATCGAGCGGCAGGGTGCTGGTCGAGGAGCTCGCCTCCCGCTTTTCGGTGACGCCCCAGACGATCCGCAAGGACCTGAACGATCTCTGCGATGCGCAGGTGCTGACGCGCATCCATGGCGGCGCCACATTCCCGAGTGGGACGGAGAATGTCAAATACGAAGCGCGCCGTCAGATCGCCGCTTCCGAGAAACAGGCGATCGGCATTGCCACGGTCGAGCTGATTCCGAGCGGGGCCTCGCTCTTCATCAATATCGGAACGACGACAGAGGCGGTGGGCGAGGCGCTCGCCAACCATCACGAGCTGATGGTGATCACCAATAATATCAACGTTGCCAATAGGTTACGCCTTTTTCCGGCAATCGAGGTCGTCATTGCCGGCGGGGTCGTGCGCGGTTCGGACGGCGGGATCGTCGGCGAGGCAGCCGTCGATTTCATCCGCCAGTTCAAGGTCGATTACGCCGTGATCGGCGCGTCGGCGATCGATATCGATGGCGCGCTTCTTGACTATGATTTTCGCGAAGTGAAGGTCGCCCAGGCCATCATCGCCAATGCCCGGCATGTCATTCTCGTTGCCGATTCGACGAAGTTCGAACGTACCGCACCGGTCAGGATCGGTCAGCTTTCCCAGGTTCATACCTTCATCACCGATCGCTGTCCTGTGCCGTCGATCCGCAATCTCTGCCTCGAAAACAATGTGAAACTGATCGAAACGAACGGCAGATCTCGCTAGACAACGGACCCCTCACAAACATTCGTTTGACATTCGTATTCCTTTCGTTTTAACTGATGTTACTTTCGCAATTGCGCAAGTTTTGTGCGATGCGAAATCGACGGCGGGCTCGGAGGGGGAATTGGGCCGAAATATTCACGACATATTCGTCATCGGTGGCGGCATCAACGGTTGCGGCATTGCACGCGATGCCGTCGGGCGCGGCTATACGGTGGCGCTGGCGGAGATGAACGATTTCGCCTCGGGTACCTCGTCGGGCGCCACCAAGCTGATCCATGGCGGCCTGCGTTACCTCGAGCATTACGAGTTCCGCCTGGTGCGCGAATCGCTGATGGAGCGCGAGATCCTCTGGGCGATGGCGCCGCACATTATCTGGCCGCTGCGCTTCGTGCTGCCCTACCACAAGGGCGGCATCCGCCCGGCCTGGCTGATCCGGCTCGGCCTCTTCCTCTACGACCATCTTGGCGGCCGCAAGCTGTTGCCGCCGACATCGGTGCTCGACATGCGCAGCGATCCGGCCGGCAAGCCGCTGAAGGCGCTGTTTTCCAAGGCCTTCGAATATTCCGACGGCTGGGTCGACGATGCCCGCATGGTGGTGCTGAACGCTCGCGATGCCGCCGACAAGGGCGCGCTGATCATGCCGCGCACCAAGGTGGTGTCGGCAAGGCGCGAGAATGGCCTGTGGCAGATCGAGACCACCGATACCCTCACCGGTCGCAATGACAGCCATCAGGCCCGCATGCTGGTCAATGCCGCCGGTCCCTGGGTCGACCATGTCATTCGTTCCGCCTTCGGCCAGAACGAAGCCCACCATGTCCGCCTTGTCCAGGGCAGCCATATCGTCGTGAAGAAGAAGTTCGACGATGCGAGAGCCTATTTCTTCCAGAATCCCGACAACCGCATCATCTTCGCCATTCCCTATGAAGGCGATTTCACCCTGATCGGCACCACGGATCGCGACTATACCGCCGATCCCCGGGATGTCCGGATCTCCGAGGAGGAGACCGTCTACCTCTGCAATGCGGCGTCGGAATATTTCAAGGAGCCGGTCAGGCCGGAGGATATCGTCTGGACCTATTCTGCGGTCAGGCCACTTTATGATGATGGCGCCTCAAAGGCGCAGGAGGCGACGCGCGACTATGTGCTGGAGCTGGAAGGCGAAGGTGCCGCGCCGCTGCTCAACATCTTCGGCGGCAAGCTCACCACCTATCGCCGGCTTTCCGAACATGCGCTGGAGAAGATCGGTGCTGCAATCGGCGCCAAGGGCGCCCCGTGGACGGCCAAAAGCCATCTGCCGGGCGGCGACTTCCCGGTCCGCGGTTACGAGGCACAGGTTGACAAGCTGAGGCGGCGTTATTCGTTCCTCGCCGATCCGCTTGCCCGCCGCCTGGTGCGCCGCTACGGCACCAGGGCAGAGCTGTTGCTTGGCAATGCCCGCGGCATCGACGATCTCGGACGGCTTTTCGGCGGCGATCTCTACGAGGCAGAGGTCACCTATCTCGTCGAACATGAATGGGCCCGGCACGCCGAAGACGTGCTGTGGAGGAGAACAAAGGATGGTCTGCGCCTTTCGAAGGAGCAGGCCCAGTCACTGGAGGAGTACATGGCTGCCATGCCGGCGATGGCCGGGTAGGAGCCATGTGGTCCCCGATGCGTGGAGGCACGGGAATCGGAATGCTTGAACTGCGAAACGCCGCCAAGATGGTGGGCGCGGACTATCATATCTATCCGACCGATCTGGTTCTCGAGCGGGGCACGCTGAACGTCCTGCTCGGGCCGACGCTCGCGGGTAAGACCTCTCTGATGCGGTTGATGGCGGGGCTCGACCGGCCGACCGGCGGCTCCATCCATTTCGACGGCGCCGACGTCACCGGCATGCCGGTGCAGAAGCGCAACGTCGCCATGGTCTACCAGCAGTTCATCAACTATCCGGCGCTGACGGTCTACGACAACATTGCCTCGCCAATGCGCATATCGGGCAAGGATGCTGCGACGATCGACAGTGAGGTGCGCAAGGCTGCCGAGCTGTTGAAGCTCACGCCTTATCTCGACCGCACCCCGCTCAATCTGTCCGGCGGCCAGCAACAGCGCACGGCGCTTGCGCGCGCGCTCGTCAAGAATGCCAGCCTCGTGCTGATGGACGAGCCGCTCGCCAATCTCGATTACAAGCTGCGTGAGGAACTGCGCGAGGAACTACCGAAGATCTTTGCCCAATCCGGCGCGATCTTCGTCTATGCCACCACCGAGCCTTCCGAGGCACTGCTGCTTGGCGGCAACACGGCAACGCTGAACCAGGGCCGGGTGACCCAGTTCGGGCCGACGATCGAGGTCTATCGCCGACCCGTCGATCTCGCCACCGCCGGCATTTTCGCCGATCCACCGCTGAACGCCCTCGACGTCACGAAATCCGGCAATATCTTCATGCGCCCGAGCGGGGTGACGATCTCGGTTCCCTCGCATCTGGCCATCGTGCCGGATGGTCCCGTCACCATCGCCTTTCACCCGCATCATCTCGGCCTTGCGCCGCAGACCGGCGACGCGGCCCGCCTGCCGGCGCGCACACTGGTTTCCGAAATCACCGGCTCGGAGAGCTTCGTTCACCTGGAATATGATGGTGTGCGCTGGGTGATGCTGGCGCATGGCATTCACGACATCGATCCCGACATGGAGGTTGAGGCCTTTCTCGACACCCGCCACCTGATGGCCTTCGGCAGCGACGGCCGCGCCATCGCCGCGGCCGGAAAGGTATAGGAGAGCACAATGGCACGCATCACGCTCGACCATATCCGCCACGCCTACGGCGCAAATCCGAAGTCCGACAAGGATTATTCCCTGAAGGAAGTCGACCACGAATGGAACGATGGTGGCGCCTATGCGCTGCTCGGCCCTTCCGGCTGCGGCAAGACCACGCTGCTCAACATCATCTCCGGCCTGCTTCAGCCCTCGCACGGCCGCATCCTGTTCGACGGCAACGATGTCACGAACCTTTCGACGCAGAGCCGCAACATCGCCCAGGTTTTCCAGTTCCCCGTCATCTACGACACGATGACCGTTTACGACAATCTCGCCTTTCCCCTGCGCAACCGCGGTGTGGCCGAGGCGGATGTCGACCGGCGCGTCCGCGATATCCTCGAGATGATCGATCTCGCCGGTTGGGCCAGGCGCAAGGCGCAGGGCCTGACCGCCGATCAGAAGCAGAAGATCTCGCTCGGCCGCGGACTGGTGCGCAACGACGTCAACGCCATCCTGTTCGACGAGCCGCTGACCGTCATCGATCCGCATATGAAATGGGTGCTGCGCTCGCAGCTGAAGCGGCTGCACAAGCAGTTCGGCTTCACCATGGTCTATGTCACCCACGACCAGACCGAGGCGCTGACCTTCGCCGAGAAGGTCGTCGTCATGTATGACGGCCAGATCGTCCAGATCGGCACGCCGGCCGAGCTCTTCGAGCGGCCGAGCCATACCTTCGTCGGCTATTTCATCGGTTCGCCGGGCATGAATTTCATGCCGGCCAGGATCGAGGGCAGCGCGGTCAAGGTCGGAGACGAGACACTGACGCTCGATTACGCGCCGAAGACGTCAGGCACGGCCAAAACCGAACTCGGAATCCGTCCCGAATTCATTCGCCTCGGACGGGAGGGCATGCAGGTCACGATCAGCAAGGTCGAGGATATCGGCCGGCAGAAGATCGTGCGCGCCCGCTTTGCCGGCCAACCGATCGCCATCGTCGTGACTGAAGACGCCGACATTCCCGCGGACGCCCGCGTCACCTTCGATCCGTCCGCCATCAGCATCTACGCCGACAGTTGGCGTGTCGGCAGGGAGGCCTGAGCCATGCAGAAGACGTGGAATAACAAAGCCTGGTTTCTGGTCCTGCCGGTGCTGCTGCTCGTGGCGTTTTCGGCCGTCATCCCGCTGATGACCGTCGTCAATTATTCAGTGCAGGATACGTTCGGCAATAACGAGTTCTTCTGGGCCGGTACCGACTGGTTCGTCCAGACCCTGCATTCCGACCGCTTCTGGGAATCGCTCCAGCGAAATCTGCTTTTCTCCTTCATCATCCTGGCGCTGGAGATTCCGCTTGGCATCTTCATCGCGCTCAATATGCCGAAATCAGGACCGGGCGTTCCCGTCTGCCTGGTGTTGATGGCGCTGCCGCTGCTCATTCCGTGGAACGTCGTCGGCACCATCTGGCAGGTCTTCGGACGCGTCGATATCGGCTTGCTCGGCCACACGCTCGAAGCCATCGGCCTCGACTATAATTATGTCCGCGATCCCATCGATGCCTGGGTGACGGTTATCGTCATGGATGTCTGGCACTGGACAAGCCTCGTCGTGCTGCTTTGCTATGCGGGCTTGGTGTCGATCCCGGACGCCTATTACCAGGCCGCCAAGATCGACGGCGCCTCGCGCTGGTCCGTCTTCCGCTACATCCAGCTGCCGAAGATGAAGCGGGTACTGCTGATTGCCGTGCTCCTGCGCTTCATGGACAGTTTCATGATCTATACTGAACCGTTCGTGGTCACCGGCGGCGGGCCTGGCAACTCGACGACCTTCCTGTCCATCGACCTCGTGAAGACGGCCGTCGGCCAATTCGATCTTGGTCCGGCGGCGGCAATGTCGATCATCTACTTCCTCATCATCCTGCTGCTCTCATGGGTGTTCTACACCGTGATGACCAGCAGCGACGCGAGCTAAGGGAGGGCGAGATATGAGCAACAAATACAAACCTGCAGGCAGCCTCTCCTGGCTCGTTCCGACGATCTATATCATCTTCCTGATCCTGCCGATCTACTGGCTCGTCAATATGAGCTTCAAGGAGAATTCCGAAATCACCGGCGCCTTCTCGCTCTGGCCGACGAACCCGACGCTGCGTAACTACACAGTCATCTTTACCGACCCGTCCTGGTATAACGGCTATATCAACTCGATCATCTATGTGGTGATGAACACGGTGATCTCGGTCGCGGCGGCGCTGCCGGCAGCCTATGCCTTCTCGCGCTACCGCTTCCTCGGCGACAAACACCTGTTCTTCTGGCTGCTGACCAACCGCATGGCGCCGCCGGCGGTCTTCGCGCTGCCGTTCTTCCAGCTCTATTCGGCCTTCGGCCTGATCGACACCCACATTGCCGTGGCGCTCGCCCATTGCCTGTTCAACGTGCCGCTCGCCGTCTGGATCCTCGAAGGTTTCATGTCCGGTGTGCCGAAGGAGATCGACGAGACCGCCTATATCGACGGTTATTCCTTCCCGCGTTTCTTCATCAAGATCTTCATTCCGCTGATCGCCAGTGGCGTCGGTGTCGCGGGCTTCTTCTGCTTCATGTTTTCGTGGGTCGAGCTGCTGCTTGCCCGCACGCTGACGACGACGGCGGCAAAGCCGATCTCGGCGATCATGACGCGAACGGTGTCCGCCTCGGGCATGGACTGGGGCGTGCTGGCGGCTGCCGGCGTGCTCACCATCATTCCGGGCGCACTCGTCATCTATTTCGTCCGCAACTACATCGCCAAGGGCTTCGCGCTCGGGCGCGTTTGAGGAGGAGACGGTCATGAATTTTTCCTGGATGGCCTGGACGCTGCCGACAACGCTGTTCTTCCTGACGATCCTGGCGCTTCTGATCGCCATGAGTGTCTGGGAATATTTTTCGCCGGGCGGCTCGCCGCGCACGGGCGTGCTGCGTTTCGAGACGACGCGCGGCGACCGGCTCTTCATTTCGCTGCTGGGCAGCGCTTTCATTCATCTTGCATGGCTTGGGCTCGGTGGGCCCAACCTGTGGTGGGCTCTTGCCATCTCCGTGGTCTACGCCATCGGCGTCTTCCGCTACGTGTGAAGGCAAGGAGAAGACAGATGGCCGGGGATACTGGCCGCCTGAGACGTGACTGCAATCGCAAACCCTGGGAGGATATTATGCGAAGGCACTTATTGACGACGACAGCAGGCTTGCTGCTGGCAATGACAGCATCGGCTTATGCCGGCATGGACGAGGCCAAGACGTTCCTCGACAAGGAAGTCGGTGATCTCTCGGCGCTTCCGCGCGCCGACCAGGAAAAGGAAATGCAGTGGTTCGTTGATGCTGCAAAGCCTTTCGCCGGCCTGGACATCAAGGTCGTGTCCGAAACTATCACGACCCATGAATACGAATCGAAGGTGCTGGCGCCCGCCTTCACGGCGATCACCGGCATCAAAATCACGCACGACCTGATCGGCGAAGGCGACGTGGTCGAGAAGCTGCAGACGCAGATGCAGTCCGGCGAAAACATCTATGACGCCTATATCAACGATAGCGACCTGATCGGCACCCATTGGCGCTATCAGCAGGCCCGCTCGCTGACCGACTGGATGGCCAACGAAGGCAAGGATGTCACCAATCCCGGCCTCGACATCGACGACTTCATCGGCAAGTCCTTCACCACGGCGCCTGACGGCAAGCTCTACCAGCTGCCTGACCAGCAGTTCGCGAACCTCTACTGGTTCCGTTACGACTGGTTCAACGACGAGAAGAACAAGGCAGACTTCAAGGCGAAGTACGGCTACGATCTCGGCGTGCCGGTCAACTGGTCGGCCTATGAAGATATTGCCGAGTTCTTCACCGGCCGCGAGATCGACGGCAAGAAGGTCTTCGGTCATATGGACTACGGCAAGAAGGACCCATCGCTCGGATGGCGCTTCACCGATGCCTGGCTGTCGATGGCCGGCAACGGCGACAAGGGCATCCCGAACGGCAAGCCGGTCGATGAATGGGGCATCAAGGTCGACGAGAACTCCCGTCCGGTCGGCTCGTGCGTCGCGCGTGGCGGCGATACCAACGGCCCTGCTGCGGTCTATTCCATCCAGAAATATCTGGACTGGATGAAGGCCTATGCACCGGCTGCCGCCCAGGGCATGACCTTCTCCGAGTCCGGCCCGGTCCCATCGCAGGGCGAAGTCGCCCAGCAGATGTTCACCTACACGGCCTTCACAGCCGATTTCGTCAAGGAAGGCCTGCCGGTCGTCAATGCGGACGGCACGCCGAAATGGCGTTTCGCACCGAGCCCGCATGGTGTCTACTGGAAGGACGGCATGAAGCTCGGCTATCAGGACGCCGGTTCGTGGACGCTGATGAAGTCCACGCCTGACGACCGCGCCAAGGCGGCCTGGCTCTATGCCCAGTTCGTCACCTCGAAGACTGTCGACGTGAAGAAGAGCCACATGGGCCTGACCTTCATTCGCCAGTCGACGCTGGACCACAAGTCCTTCACCGATCGTGCGCCGAAGCTCGGCGGCCTGATCGAATTCTATCGTTCGCCCGCCCGCCTGCAGTGGTCGCCGACCGGTACGAACGTTCCTGACTATCCGAAGCTCGCTCAGCTTTGGTGGCAGGCGATTGGTGATGCCTCTTCCGGCGCCAAGACGGCGCAGGGGGCGATGGACTCGCTCTGCGCCGAACAGGAAAAGGTGCTGCAGCGCCTGGAACGCGCCAAGGTCCAGGGCGACATTGGCCCGAAACTCGCCGAGGAGCATGATCTCGCCTATTGGAACGCGGATGCGGTGAAGAACGGCAACCTTGCCCCGCAGCTGAAGATCGAGAACGAGAAGGACAAGCCGGTCACTGTCAACTACGACGAACTCGTCAAGAGCTGGCAGAAGAAGTAAGGCGGACCCGGCCGGAGGCGACGAGGCTTCCGGCCATCACTTCCTGCCACCGGCAGCAAGCCGGTGGCACCCACAATCTTTCTCTCATGAAACGTCCGCGTCCTGCCGACCTCTGCAGGCGGAGCGGTTTCGTGCGAGCCGGAGACGGATATGAGCGGCTATATTCTTTCAATCGACCAGGGCACGACATCGTCGCGCGCGATCATCTTCGATGGCGACATGAAAATGGCCGGCTCGGCGCAGGCGGAGATCACCCAATATTATCCGCAGCCCGGATGGGTCGAGCACGACGCCGCCGAAATCTGGCGATCCGTCGTCGATACGGTGCGCAAGGCGATCGCCGATGCTGGTATTGACGCCGCCGACATTGCCGCGATCGGCATCACCAACCAGCGCGAGACGGCGGTCGTCTGGGACCGCGGGTCAGGAGAGCCACTTCACCGCGCGATCGTCTGGCAGGACAGGCGCACTGCAGAAATGTGCGAGAGCCTGAAGGCCGACGGCTACGAGAAGCTGTTCAGCGCCAAGACCGGGCTGCTGCTCGACCCCTATTTCTCCGGAACGAAGCTGCGCTGGCTGCTCGACAATGTCGATGGCCTGCGTGAGAAGGCGGAAGTGGGCGATGTCTGCTTCGGCACGATCGACAGCTGGCTGATCTACAATCTGACTGGCGGCCGCGTGCATGCCACCGATGCGACCAATGCGTCGAGAACGCTGCTCTACAATATCGACGACGGTGCCTGGGACGAAGAGCTTCTGGGCATCCTCCGCATTCCGGCCGCCATGCTTCCTGACGTCAGGGAATGCGCCGATGATTTCGGCCGCGTCGACAAGGCTATGTTCGGTGCGGAGCTTCCGATCCTCGGTGTCGCCGGCGACCAGCAGGCTGCGGCGATGGGCAATGCCTGCTTCGAGGCCGGGATGATGAAATCCACCTATGGCACCGGCTGCTTTGCCCTGTTGAATACCGGCCGGGATCGTGTTTCCTCCTCCAACCGGATGCTGACGACGATCGCCTGCCGGCTCGACGGCGAGACGACCTATGCGCTCGAAGGCTCGATCTTCATCGCCGGTGCTGCCGTGCAATGGCTGCGCGACGGCCTCGGCATCATCGGTCAGGCATCCGAGGCAGGAGTGCTTGCGGCCAAGGCCGATCCCGGGCAGCAGGTCTATATCGTTCCGGCCTTCACCGGCCTCGGCGCCCCTTACTGGGATCCGGCCGCGCGCGGCGCGATCTTCGGTCTGACGCGAAACAGCGGGCCGGCGGAATTCGCCCGCGCCGTGCTTGAATCCGTCGCCTACCAGACGCTCGACCTGCTGGTGGCGATGAAGAAGGACTGGGGCGCCAACCAGCTGGAAACGGTGCTGCGCGTTGATGGCGGCATGGCGGATTCGGATTGGACTATGCAGTTCCTAGCCGACATGACCGGAAACCCTGTCGACCGCTCGGCGATCCGCGAGACGACGGCGCTCGGCGCAGCCTGGCTTGCCGGCTCGAAAGCCGGCATCTGGCCCGGCAAGCGGGATTTTGCGAAAGCCTGGGCCTGCGACCGCCGCTTCAGCCCTTCGATGGATGAGACCGAGCGGCAGGGCAAGATCATCGGCTGGAAGAATGCCGTATCCAGAATGATTTCGGACGCCTCGGCGGGATAGAACCACTTCCGAGGAGACGCAACTTCTCTTAAGCGGCGCCGGCGGCCTTTCTGTTGATGAAGCTGAGGGCGAGCACGGCGAAGATCAGCGTTCCCGTGCCGACCTGCTGCCAATAGAAGTTCAGATCGGTCAGCAGCAGCCCATTGGCGACGATGCTGAGCAGCAGCGCGCCGAGAACGGTCCCGCCCACATTCGGCCGTCCGAGCGGGCTGAGCGTCGTGCCGATGAAGGTCGCGCCGATCGCATTCAGCAGGAAGGCATTGCCCGAGGAGGGGATGTAGGTGGTGACGGTTGCGGTCAGGATCAGTCCGGCGATTGCCGCGATCAACCCGACCAGCATGAAAGTCACCGCGACATGGGCCGGCGCGGCGATGCCGGAATAGCGCACGACGCCCGGCTGGATGCCGATCGACAGGATGACGCGGCCGAAGCGCGTGCGGGCAAAGACAACGGCAGCCGCCCCGATGACGACGATGGCAGCGGCAAGCGGTACCGGAAAGCCGGCAATCGTCCCATGGCCGAGGAAACGGAAGGCTTCCGGCACGCCGTTCGGCGGCAGATAGACCGGATTGCCGCCATTGGTCAGCAGCTGCTGCACGCTGCGGCCGATGAACAGCGTGCCGAGCGTGGCGAGGAACGGCGACACGCCGATCCCTGAAATCAAGAGCGCGTTGAAGGCCCCGACGAACGCTCCGGCGGCCAGTCCCGCGAGTGCGGCGACTGCCACCGGCTGTCCGGCGAGGACGAGCGAAACGAAGGCGAAGCTGGCAAAATCCATTGCCGTTCCCACCGAAAGATCGATGCCGCCCGACGCGACGGCGAAGGTCATGGCGATGGAGACGATGGCAAGCAGCGTGAAATTGTTGACCAGGATGCTCTGCAAGTTCGCGGGCGTCAGGAACGTCGGCGTTGCCGCGGAAAAGGCGGCAAACACCGCAATCAGGGCGAGGATCAGCCCATAGCGCACCAGGCCGCCGGCGATCAGACGCGGCAAGCCTATGGTGGCGAGGGGAGGGGTCTGGAGCGACATGGTCAGGCCTCCTGCCGGCGCAGCAGCGTGGTCGCGGAAACGACGATGAGAATGAGCACACCCTGGACGCCGCTGACCAGCGTGCTCGAAATGTTCAGCAGCTGGAAACCGTTAACCAGGAAGCCGACCAAAAGGGCCGAAAGCAGCGTCCCGGTGACCGTTGGAACCAGCCGGCGCGAAAAGACCGAGCCGAGCAGGGCCGTCACGACGACCGGCAACAGCATCTCGCCGGCGCCGGTCGTGCTGCCGCTCAGATAGGAAACCGACAGGATGCCGGCGATGCCGCCGGAGACGCCGCTGGCGACGAAGGCGCCGGCGAGTAGCCGTCGAAGCGGCAGACCCGCGGCACGCGCTGCATCCGGAAATTCACCGACGGCATAGAGACGCAGGCCGAGCGGCGTATATTGCACGATCGCCGTGGCGATGGCCGTGAAGACGAGGAGCACATAGGCGAGAACCGGGATGCCGAAAGCGTCCGAGGCCGAGAGCGCCGACAGGAATGGCGTCGAAGCCGGCAGGACGGTATTGCCGGTCAGCACCAATTCCAGGCCGGCGACGACGTTCATGACGGCCAGCGTGGCCAGCAGCGGCACGATGCCGGCATAGACGACGGCAATGGCATTGACCGTGCCGATCAACGCGCCGGTGAGGATCGCAGCGGCAACCGCCGTCGCATCGCCGTAGCCGAACTGTGTCAGGCTCGCGTAGACGGCGGCGCTCAGGCCCATATTGGCCGCGAGCGACAGGTCGATCCCGCCGGTGACGACATTGGAGCCGCCGGCGATCAGCACGATCGTCAAGCCGATGGCAAGCACACCGGAGATGGCCGATTGACCAAGTACGTTGCCGATATTGCCGATGCTGAGGAAATAGGGTGCGGTCAGCGAAAAGATGATCAGGATGGCGGCGAATGCGATCAGCGATCCGAAGCGCAACGCGGTCGCTGCAATATTGCCGGCCGGCCGGGCAGGCGGTTCCGCAGCGGAAAAACCGGAAGGCGCGAATTCCACTTCAGCCGACATGGCGTTGTCCCTCGGATGATCCGGTCGATTGAGCCAGCACCGCATCTGCCGTGGTCTCCGACGAGATGAATTCCCGCGCCACGCGACCGCGGAAGAGCACCAGGATGCGATCGGTGATGCCGATCAGTTCGGGCAGATCCGAAGACAGCACGATGACGCCGGCGCCGCGCGACGCGAGTTCTCCGATCAGCGTATAGATCTCGACCTTGGAGCCGATATCGACTCCAACTGTCGGCTCGTCGAGGAGATAGACCTCGGAGCGGCGGCTCAGCCACTTGGCGATGGCGATCTTCTGCTGGTTGCCGCCCGAAAGGGTGCGCAGCAGGGCATCGCGCCCGTTGGTTTTCACCTGCAGCCGCGTAATCAGAGCGTCGACTTCCTTCCGTTCACGTTTGCGATCGAGAAAGCCGAAACGGGTGAAGCGGCCAAGGCTCGAAAGGCTGATATTTTCCGCGACGCTGAGGTCGAGCGCGACGCCATGGCGACGTCGATCTTCCGGCACTAGGGCGATTTCGCGGCCGGCCGCCTGGGTGGGATTGGTGAAACGGGCAGCCTTGCCGTTGATCTCGATATGGCCGGAAGCCGGGGTCTCCAGACCGAAGAGCGCGCGGACCAGCTCCTTTGCGCCGGAGCCGAGCAGGCCGGTAAGGCCGAGCACCTCGCCGCGGCGAAGCGTGAAACTGATGTCGCTATATTTCCCCGGCGCCGACAGCTGCTCGACCTTGAGGATGTCTTCGCCGGGCGTCACTTGCGGCTTCGGAAACATTTCCTTGATGTCGCGCTCGACCATCAGCCGGGCAATCGCACCGGCGGAAGTCTCCCCGATCGGCAGGGAGGCCACGTCGAGCCCGTTGCGCAGCACGGTGACGTGGTCGCAGAGCTCTTCGATTTCGTTCAGGTAATGCGAGATATAGATGATGGTGACGCCTTCGTCGCGCAGACGGCGGATCAGCCGGAAAAGGATATCGGCCTCGCGGCGCACCAATGCGGCCGTCGGCTCGTCGAAGACGAGCACCTTCGGCTGATTGAGGAGGGCGCGGGTGATTTGCACGATCTGCTTTTCGGCCGTCGACAATTCGCCGATCAAGGCGGCGTTCGGCAACCGGATACCGAAATAGTCGTTGAGAATGTCAGATGCCCGGCGCTGCATCAGTCGGCGATCGAGGAACGGCGTGCCCGATATCCGCGGTTCCCAGCCAAGGAACAGGGCTTCGCCGACAGTGAAGGTCGGCACCAGCAGCCGATCCTGGTGAATGAAGTGGATACCGAGCTCTTCGGCTAGATGCGGCGTCAGTCTGTCGAATGTTTGCCCTTCGATCTCGATCCGGCCGCCATCGGGCTGATGAAGACCGGCCAGCAGCTTGATCAGCGTCGATTTGCCGGCGCCGTTCTGGCCGACGAGACCGTGGATGGTGCCGCGCCTGACGATCAGCGACGCACCGGCAAGCGCCTGCGCGCCGCCGAAATGCTTGACGATGCCTTCAAAGCGAATGATGTCGTCGCGTGCCGTCACCGGCTGCTTCAACGAAATGGCCGTCATGTCGATCTCTCCGGGCGGGCAGATTCCGAGCGATCCGGCATGGCAGGATCGCTCGTGTTCGGTGTCAGCCGATGCCGAGCTTCTTGGTGACTTCGCCGACATTGGTCTTGTTGGCGAGCAAGGCCGGAACATAGGTCTCGCGCGGCAGGGTCTGGCCGGCGAGCAGCTTGGCGACGTTGCGGATGGCGGTGCGGCCAATTTCCGCCGGCTGCTGGGCGACATCGGCGCCGGCCGGCGAATTCGGATCGGCGATGAGTTGCAGCACTTCCGGGCTGCCATCGACACCGTAGGTGCGGATCTCCGTGCGTCCGGCGGCAGCCAAAGCCTGGGTCGCACCAACCTGCGGAATGTCCCAGGCCGACCAGATCGCCTTGATCGAACCTTTTTCGGGATATTTGTTGAGGATGGCCGTGATCTGCGTGAAGGCGTCCTGCACGGTGTTCGGGATGACGTCGCGCAGTTCCGGCTGGAGGATTTTGACCTTCGGGAAATATTTGACGACATTGACCAGCTGGTCGTAGCGGATCGCGCAGGGGGTTACGCCGTAGAAGCCGTTGAAGACGACGATATTGCCTTCGCCGCCGATATCGGAGACGAGCTGCAGCGCCAGATCCTTGCCGATGCCCCAGTTATCGGAGGTGGTGTTGTTGATCGAATTGGTCGAACCGACGTCGACGGTCAGAATCGGGATCCCGGCATCGCGCGCCTTCTTCAGCCAGGGATCGATGACGCTGAGCGTGCCGAGGATTTGAACGATCGCATCCGGCTTCTGGGCAATCAGCGTCTGCAGCTGCGAGACCAGCTTGCCGTCGTTGCGCCCGGCATCGACAGCGATCGTCTCGCCGCCGAGGCGCTTTACCTCTTCGATCTGGGCATTATAGGCCTGCAGGTCGAAGAAGTGATCGGTGCCGGTTGCGCTGATGGCGATGCGCTTGCCTTTCAGCGACAGTTCTTCGCCGGCGGCAAAAGCCGGCTTCTGCCCGATGAACGAAGCACCGGCGACGGCGACCCCGGCCGCGGCAGACAGTTTCAGCAGATCTCGTCTTCCGAGACCGTGCTCGGACTTTTCGATACTCATCGCAATTTCTCTCCAATTAATTATGTCTATAGATTAAATGGATTAATGCCGGTGGATAGGAACGAATTTCCAAAAGAACGATCTCCGGGGAAAAGAGTGGATGGAGCGAAAGCTCATCCCTGGCCGCGGTTTCCCCCAACCGGGAATGATTTCGGATGCCTCGGCGGTCTTCAGAGCGGACAGATGGTCTACGGCCACCGATCAAGAAGAACATGCACTGCATAATTCTTGCGCATGCGACCAAATTTGCCGAAGGCGAACTCTGCTAGGCCGCGGTGCCGTGTGGCGCGACAGCAGGCGTAAAATGACGATTTTCTGGGCACCGTCGGGTTTTATGCTGCGACGTTGATATCTAGCGCGAAGCTTCGCTCCACTTGGCGCGCAACTTGCCTCTCTCCTGCTAGGGAGAATGAAACAATGCCCGACATCGACCCGCAGATTTTCTCAATATGCCGGCCATCCCTCGGAGGCTACAAGGCCTTTGTTCAACGCGACATGATCGTCGAGACCTATCGTAGCGCCGCGGGGCAAATGGTTTCGAGGGGCTCCCTTCATAGAATTTCGATCAACCGCACGGCGCACGGCAAATATGCCTATCGGCTTGGAAGCGGGGCATTCCGCAAAGTTGAGAGGCCGCCGTTCACCCTGGGATTTCAACCGGCCGCCACCGTCCTTGAAGTCGATGGCGATGCGGCGGATTATATCTCGATCTTCCAGTCACCTGCGCTTTACAGCGGCATCGGCGGCTCTCGCTTCGATCCCGAGCATTGGGATAGTGACGCGCTCAGCGCGACGACCGATCCGACAACGCTGCAGGTCGCACTCTCCCTCGCATTTGCCGCCGAGAAGAGCGGGCGCGCCGACCTGCTTTTGATGCAGCATCTGGGGATGGCGCTCGCCTGCTGCGTCGTAAGACTGCTGGGCGCCAAACCTGAAGCCGGAGATCGTCCGCTGACATCGGACAATCTCCGGCGTGTGATCGATTACATCGAGAACCTGCTTGGCAAATCCGATCTGAGTGTCGAGGAGCTGGCCGGGGTGGCCCATATGAGCCCCTTTCACTTCAGCCGGGAATTCAAACGGGCGGCCGGCATGGCGCCGCATCGCTTCGTTCTCGAACGCAGGATCGAGCGGGCGCGACTTTACCTCGCCGATGGCAAGGAGACGCTTGCAAACATCGCTTATGCCACAGGCTTTTCCAGCCAGGCGCATTTCTCCAGCGTCTTTCGCCGTCTGATGGGGGCGACCCCGAAGGAATACCAGCGTTCGGTCCGCCTTTGAGCCGGCTCTTGCCGAGGACAGATCAGCAGCTTTGCGAAAGACAACCGCACGAATCTGAAATCTCTTGAGGCTGCGGTCTGCGAGGTTTTTCCCATCAGGAGGCCCATATGACCGCTTTTGCCCAAACCAACCCGATTACCGACATTTGCTTTTTGGTCGACGATATCGACAAAGCATCGGCCTTCTATGTCGAGCGGCTTGGCTTCAAGCCGCGGCGCCGGGCTCCGGGCTTTGCCGATTTCAAAGGGGCGGGCGTGACGCTGGCGCTGTGGGAGATCGAGCATATCGCCGAGAATACCGGTGTCTCAAGTCGCCGTGCCCCTCCAGGTGCGCACAAGGCCTGCGCGGCCATCGAGCTCGCCTCGCCAGAGCAGGTCGATGCTGCCTATGCGGAGCTGAAAGCTGCGGGCGTGCTCTTCCACGCGCCGCCGCAGGACTATGTCTGGAACGCGCGATGCGTCTATTTCGCCGATCCTGACGACAATCTCTGGGAAATCTATGCGTGGTCCGCAGGCGGCCCGATCGGTGACATCGACCCGCAATAGCGAGCGCAATCGGCCGTCGTCCAACAATCCAACAAGGGGAAAGGCAAGCAGATGAATGGGGATGACAAGCAAATCGTGGTCGGCAGGCGTACCGTCCTGCAGGGCGGAGCCTTTGCCCTTGCTGCAGCGGCGGCAGGGATCAGCGTGTTGGTGCCGCGTCACTCGAAAGCCGCCGCATCCAAGGTCGTCATCAAGTATGACTGGCTGATGAGCAACGGACAGATCGGCGATATTGTCGCAGTCAAGCAGGGCCTGTTCCAGGCCGAGGGTCTCGATGTCGAGTTTTCCCCCGGCGGTCCCAATTCGGCGACGGTGCCGCCCGTGATCACGGGTGATGCGCAGCTCGGCCAGTTCTCGGATTCGGCACAGCTTCTTCTAGCCCGTTCATCCGGCGTGCCGATCAAGATCTTCGCTTGCGGTTTCCGCATGGCGCCTTTCGCCTTCTATTCGCTGCCCAAGGCGCCGATCCGCACCGTCAAGGATATGGTCGGCAAGCGCATCGGCATCCAGCCGACGGCCCGTTATGTGCTCGATGCCATCCTGCTGAAGAACAATATCGATCCCTCGAGCCTGACCATCACGAATATCGGCTTCGACATGACACCGCTGATGACCGGCCAGGTCGATGCCGTGACTGGATGGATCACCAACACGCAGGCCCTTTCCGTCATCGGCCCCGACCGCATAGATCTGATGATGAAGGACACGGGCCTGCCGTCCTACGCCAATGTCTATTTTGCCACCGACGATGCCGTGAGCGGCCATGCCGAGACACTGGCAAAGGTGCTGCGCGCCGTCGCCAAGGGCTGGGCCTGGACGCATGAACATCCCGAAGAGGCGGTCAAACTGACGGTGGAGGCCTATCCGCAGCTCGATCTTGCAGTAGAGCTGAAGACGGTGCCGCGCATACTGTCGCTGAGCTTCGACGCGGCAACCGGTAGGGATGGCTGGGGCAGTTTCGATCCGGCCGCTCTTGCCGAGCAGATTTCCGTCTACGACAAGATCGGCCAGTTCAAGAGCGGCGCGCCGAAGCTGGACGACTGCTATACGACCAGGATCCTGGACATGACGGCGGATGAGCGCCCGAAGATTGCGTGAGAGCGGATTTGCCTGAAGCAGCGGCCATCGAAACCAAGGATTTGGCTGTCGGTTATTCCGGCGCCGGCGAGACGACCCGCATTCTGTCCGGCGTCGATCTCAGCGTCGGCAGGGGCGAGTTTTTGACCATTCTCGGCCCTTCCGGCTGCGGCAAGTCGACCTTCCTGCGCGCGGTGGCGGATCTTCTCCCGCCGCTTGACGGGCAGCTGGCGGTGCTCGGCAGGACAGCGTCGGAGGCGCGCCGGCGCCGCGAGGTCGCCTTCGTCTTTCAGGACGCAACGCTGTTGCCCTGGCGGACCGTGAGGGAGAATGTCGCGCTGCCGCTGCAGGTGGGGAAGAAGAGCGTCTCGCGATCGGTCGATTCGCGGCCCGACCATTGGATTGAACTGGTCGGCCTGTCGCATCTGGCTGATCGCTATCCGCATCAACTGTCCGGGGGCCAGCGCCAGCGTGTCGCCATTGCGCGTGCGCTTCAATGCGAGCCGGATATCCTGCTCATGGACGAACCCTTCGGTGCGCTCGACGAGATCACCCGCGAACGACTGAACGACGAGCTTTTGGACGTCTGGCGCCGGACCGGCACGACCATCCTGTTCGTCACCCACAGCGTCATCGAGGCGATCTGTCTCGGCGGACGCGTGCTGGTCCTGGCGGCCAATCCGGGCCGCGTCCAGGCGCTGATCGACCTTGCACCGCTGAAAGACGAGCGCGGCCTCTGTCGGCGCGAGAGCCTCGATGTCCAGGAGACCGCTGCTCATCTGCGCCAATTGCTGCAGCAGGGGAGTTCGGCTGCATGACGCATCGTCGGCTATCCCTCACCGAGGCAATCGGCCTTCCTGTTATCGGCGCCCTCTCGTTGCTTCTCGCCTGGCAATGGCTGGTGCCGGCGCTCGGTATTCCCAGTTATATCGTTCCAACGCCGCTGGCGATCCTGCGCACGCTCGGAACGGAATGGCGCTTCCTTCTGTCCAATGCGATCCCGACATGGGGTGAGGCGGGCCTCGGCTTCCTCCTGGGCAATAGTCTCGCCGTGATCATGGCAATTGCCTTTGTCTATAATCCGCGGTTCCAGGCCGCCTATTTTCCCGTTGTCCTGCTCTTCAACACCATCCCCGTGCTGGCGCTCGCGCCGATCATCATCCTCATCTTCGGCCTCGGCATGCTGCCAAAGGTTATCATCGCCGCTCTCATCTGCTTTTTCCCGACCCTGGTGAATACCGCCCGGGGCCTCAATCTGGCGACTGCGAGCGAACTCGACCTGATGCACGTCCTTTCGGCGAGCGGGTGGGAGACGTTCTGGCGCCTGCGCGCCCCACGCTCCGCCCCTTTGCTCTTTGCGTCGCTGCGCATTTCGGCAACCACCTGTGTCATCGGCGCGATCGTCGGGGAGTGGATCGGCTCGAACCAGGGGCTGGGCGCCGTCATCATCCAGTCGACATTCAACTACCAGGCGGAAAGGCTCTTTGCCGCCGTCGTGCTCGCCTCTTTCTCCGGCATAGTCTTTTTTGCCGCTGTTGCCCAGATCGAACGGATTTTCCGTCGGCTGCAGCCGGGGCAAAGCTGAAAGCGTTCAATGCGGGCGCTGCAACGCTGACGCTTTCCAGGATATGACAAGGCCTCCCGATGTTATCTGCGGGAGGCCTTGTACGTTGCTACTCCTCCATGCTCTCACTGATGTCGGAGAGATCGATGCCATGAGTGTCGAACCACCAGTCGGGACTCATCTCGGAATAGCGTTCACGCAGACGCAGATATTTGGCGCGCAGCCGCTTCTGGCGTTCGACCTCTTCCTTGAAGAAGGGATGATCGAGCGTGCCGCCCATCTTGTGGATGCGACGGAGCAGTTTTCGCAAGACGTATCCCTGCTCCTTATTGCCCGGCCGGTAGCCGCTTTCCACGACCGTCATGACCGCCTCGCACAATGTCCCAAGCGCATCATCTTGCGGCGTGCCGTTGACGATCATGTCGAGACGCTCGAGACCGAAGCCGACGTCGATGCAGGTTCCGAGCGGATTGACGATGTTTCCGATCTCGACGCCATCCTTATAGAACTCGGTGCAGTATCCGCTGATGCTGCCATCGCTCCATATGCATTCCGGATCCGGCATGATGGGCACGCGCCCGCCATAGAGCGGCGTCCATTCCACCAGGCGGTCAGGATGGATCGTCACATGGTCAGGCACGAGCCCCAGAGTTCCCAGAAATTCGAGCCAGAAATCGATGGCGTTGCCGACTGTCAATTCCCGGAAGGAGAAAAGGCCGAGCATGGTGAAGTGGAGAAGGTGGGTTCCGTCGCCGATCTCGTCGAGGTCGCCCATGCGCAGGCAAGCCTGGCTGTTTGTGACTGTTCCACTATGGGAGGGATCGGAGAAGAGGGGCTTGTACTGCTGCATTCCAGCGCTGCAGAAGAGCGTGGTATCGTCATGCGGCCGTACGGATTCAATGCGTGTGAAATCGATGCCTTTGGAAAGGCAGAAGTCCTGGTATTGCTGGATTAGGCGTCCCGCGGTGACATAGGCAACCTCCTTTGCTGTTCGTGTGCCTTCGGGGAAGATAGCGATCTAGTGCGCCTGCGGCAATCCGCTGCTCGGCTGGCGAGGATCAAAAACCGGAACGGTGCACTTGATAACAGGATCACTTGAGACTAAGTATAGCCTCAAGTGAAAAGGAGCCGTTACCATGATGGGATTTGCCGGTATCGCCGATGTTCTCGGGCTGCCCGCCAGGGAGCCGGTATCGCGTTCGGCCTTCGGCCTGCTCTCCAGCATCGAGGAAGGATTGCCGGTCAAGGCGCTTGACCGCATGGCGCTGCTTCTGGCGCCTGATGACGCCCAGTTCAAATACCGGCTGGTTCCGAAGGCCACCTATGAACGGCGCAAGTCCAAGCATCGGCTCTCCTCAGATGAAGGCATAAAGCTTGCCCGTCTCGCGCGTGTCTGGGGTCAGGCGCTCGATGTCTGGCAGACCGAGATCGAGGCCCGCGATTTCCTGTTTCGGCCGCATGCAATGCTTGAGGACAGGCGGCCGATTGACGTGGTCATCCAGAGCGAGATCGGCGGCGAGCTCGTGCTCGATATTCTTGGAAGCCTGAAATACGGCAGCGCTGCGTGAGCGCACAGGTTCTTGACCGCACACTGACATCCGTCCGCATCGGAGATCCCCATGGAACCTATCCGATCTTCGACGCCACCGGCTCGACCATCGCGCCGGGGCGGTGGAACACGTCCGGCAGCCCGATCATCTATACGAGCGAGCATTATTCGACGGCATTGCTCGAAAAGCTCGTCCATGGCAGCGGGCGGCTGCCGCCCAACCAGCACTATGTCACGATCACCCTACCGCGGGGGCTAAGCTACGAGGTCTTCTCCGAACCCGCGCTGCCCGGCTGGGACAGCATGCCGGCAAACGTCAGCAAGGCTTTCGGCGAAAAATGGTGCCAGGAAAAGCGCAGCGCCATCCTGCTGGTCCCAAGCGTCGTCGCCCGCGTCGACCGCAACATATTGATCAACCCGGCCCACCCGGAATTCCCGTCGATCACAGTAAGCCTCCACCAACCCGTCTTCTGGGATCGTCGCTTGTTCGGCATGTGATGGGGCAGGTGCCTTTCAGTCCGCGCTCCTGCATCGCCTCGGAACCGATTTCAGTCAGCGGCTCACGCGCCCGTCTCCCATGGATTGATCACCGCTGCGCAGGTGTCGTCGAAATCGGCGACATTGCGAGTGATGACAATCAGATCGTGAACGATCGCGGTTGCGGCGATCAGCCCGTCGATATCGCCACGCGGCCGGATGGCGGCGATGCGGCCCCATTCGACGGCGATCTCGTCGGTCACCGGCAGGATCCGGTCGCCATGATCATAACGCAGCTTGCGGAGCCACTCGGTGAGATGGGTCGCGGTCTTCGGATCCGACTTCTGTTTGAGGGCAATGCCGCGCATGATCTCGCCAAGCGTCAGCGCGCTCAGGTGGATGGTGAGCGGATCGACGGAGCGCAGCCAGGAGACCGCCTGCGGCGTGCCGCGTCGCGCCTCCGAGACAATGTTGGTGTCGACCAGATACATCAGAACGCAACGTCGCGGCTTGGAGTCTTGTTGCGTGCTTCGACCGCATCTGCGAATTCATCGTCCCAGGCGGGGCCGTCGAGCAGGTCGTCGACGAGCGTCGGCCTGCCGGCGCGCAGGGCGTCGTAGTCGCGGGCCGACAAAACGACGGCCGTTCGCTCGCCGCGCACGGTCACCACCTGCGGCCCTTCTTGTCGGGCCTTCTGCACGACCTTCGAAAATTGGTTCTTGGCGTCCTGCAGTTGCCATTCCATCGATTCTGCTCCTAGCTAGACTGTCTAGCTATGTAAGCGCGGAATGCCGACGCGTCAACGGCGGGACGTTCCTGAACGACAGAGTCCTGTCCTGCTATTAGGTGTCCCAACGAAGTTCGACATCGTTGCGTCGGCGATCGGCGCCTCTCGGCCATTCTGGAAGCCGCGATCACACCTCTCGCCGCGGCGAGCGGGCCATCAGCCTGGCATAGGCGATGGCCGAGAGCATGTTGACGTGGTTGGCCTTGCCGGTGCCGGCAATGTCGAAGGCGGTGCCGTGATCGACCGAGACGCGGTCGATCGGCAGGCCGAGGGAGACGTTGACCGCCGTGTCGAAGGCGACGAGCTTGATCGGGATATGGCCCTGGTCGTGATACTGGGCGATGACAAGATCGAAGGCGCCGTTATAGGCGCGGGCGAACACCGTATCGGCCGAGATCGGCCCGACAACGTCGATGCCCTTTGCCTGCGCCTGCTCGACGGCGGGTGCCAGGAATTCGATGTCTTCGGTGCCGAACAGGCCGTTTTCGCCGCAATGTGGATTGAGGCCAGCGACGGCGATGCGCGCCTTGCGGCCGAGCCGCAGGAAATGATTGTGGCCGGCTTCGATGGTGGCGAGCACCCGCTCAGTCTTGGCGCGCTCGATCGCGCCCTTCAGCGAGATATGGGTGGAGACGTGGATGGTGTTCAGCCGCTCGGAGGCAAGCAGCATGAAGGAGCTCTTCGAGCCTGTGAGATGCGCGAGCAGCCCGGTGTGGCCGTCATGGTGATGGCCGGCAAGGTTCATAGCTTCCTTGTTGATCGGCGCGGTGACGATGATATCGGCCTCGCCCGACATGGCGAGATCGACGGCGCGGGTGATATAACGCACCGAGGCATCGCCGGCGACGGGGCTGACCTTGCCGATTTCGGGCAGGGCCGCGCCGAGCGCGACTTCGTCGACGGCGATCCTGTCGCCACCGGGTGCATCGGCAGGCCCGAACCGCAGTCCGGTGCCGGTGACGCGGTCGGCGCGTTCCAGCGCTTCGACATTGCCGACGATGACGAAATCGCGCCGCTCTTCTCTGGGAAGGGCTGCCAGTGCCTTGACGATCACCTCGGGGCCGACGCCGGCCGGATCGCCGAGCGTCACGGCGACTTTCGCATTCCTGTCCATCGATCGAGTCCCTTCTAAAACCTTACTGCTTAAAAAGCAGCCGCGTAAATCGCGCGGATGTCGGCGCGCGAGATCGCGCGGATTGTTATCGGAGCAGACGGCGAATGGCAAAGGCGTCGTCGGCCATGGCGTCGAGATCGCTTTCCTCTTCCACCGCGCGGTGACGGAGGCGGCGAACAATCACTATTACACGGCCTCGATCGATGCGCTGAAGGCTCATATCGCCGTCGGCATGCATCTCCACGGCCTCTCTTTGCTCGGCCCCCGCCAGGGTTGGAACAGGTCTATGAAGAGCATAACGCCATCTACAATGCGATCGCCGATGGCCGGCCTGACGATGCGCAGAGACTGATGAAGGCGCATCTCGAAGGCTCCCGGGACCGTCTGTTCGAGGGCAGGGTGCTCGACCTATCTTTCTGAAGCGCATCCCGCTCGAAAAAGCAGAAAGATCATCACGATGTTTTCGCGGCTGCCTCGGCAATGCCGATAAGCGCGCTTTTGATCATGCCGCCCTGATCGTCGGGATGCCGGAGACGTCCACCTCCCGTTCGGCGTGCCAAGCATCATAGGCAGCCTGCATGCGCAGCCATATTGCGGGGCCATCACCGAACAATTTCCCAAGTCGGGCAGCGACATTGGGCGAAACCGGCTTCTTCTCGTTCAGAATATCGTAGAGTTGCTGGCGCGAGATTCCGAGCAGATTGGCGATTTCCACCTTGGTTTTTCCCGTTGCAGGGATGATGTCCTCAAGCAGTGCCCCAGGGTGGGAAGGGCAACGCGTCGTCGGCCTCGTCGTTTCATATACGGGCATTAGGTCATTCCCCAGTCAGAGCCACCTCAGTGATATTGCTCGAAATCGACGCG
The DNA here is from genome assembly GCF_008919455.1 of Rhizobium sp. PEPV16. Classification (NCBI taxonomy): domain Bacteria; kingdom Pseudomonadati; phylum Pseudomonadota; class Alphaproteobacteria; order Hyphomicrobiales; family Rhizobiaceae; genus Rhizobium; species Rhizobium sp. PEPV16. The sequence continues at coordinate 65,380 of NZ_VSZV01000355.1, read as the reverse complement.
GGCGGCATCATTGCCATCGAACTCGAATGTAATGCACCAGGGGCCGTTAACATGAACAGTGTACCGGGTGGGACTATGACCCTTCAGCGCATGGAAATCGAACCCGGGGAGGTTCATGTCATCAGGCTTTTCGGCCTGCTCCAGACGGTCGAGCCGGATCAGAATGCGCTTTTGCAGCTTGGCATCGATCTTTGCGGTTTTGCCTGTCTCAAAGAGATCCGCCAGAGCTTTGTTTCTGAACGACTTGATCATTGTTGACTGTAAGTTTTTGGCTGACGGATGTCAATTTTTAACTTACAGGCGGAATGAGAAGATTCCATAGATCTTTTGGTGCCGGAGATCGATTGTCAGCCGGATTTCTGCTTCTTGATGATGCTGATGTTGCCGCTCACTTCGAGGATGGCAAATTTTATCTCCGTCACGCTCTCGATGCCTTCCTGGCTTCGAGCCGCTTGCATGACATCTTCCTTCTGCAGCCGGGCGCCTTTGAGCGCGCCTTCGTCATAGACGCCATCCGTCACCAGAATGGTTGGAACGCCGTCGATAATATGGGCTGCGCGAGGCCACCACCTCTTCACGTAGGACAGGCCGATGTCGGTCGTAAACAGCGTGAGGATCAAGATGACGGCGTTGGTGATCGAGAAGTCATCGCCCAGCATCGCCTGCTGGGTGGTTTCGGAGATCACCAGCACGATGACCAGATCGAACGGTGTCATCTGGGCCAATGTCCGTCTTCCCGACAGACGGATGATCACGAGCAGCGTGAAATAAATTGCCAGTCCGCGTAGTACCGCATCCACCGTGCCGCCCTCATGGAAAGATGAAAGTCGATTGGGTGCGCGTCTCGCCGCCCATGCCGATGAGGGTGCGACGCGGGCCGGGGAGTTGTGTTTGCAGACGGAAGACGATCTGCGTCGGCCCAGCCGAGTCGGCGGGGAACACATAACCTATCCGGCCGCCGCGCGCGAAGGTCGCCTTTTGGGGCGGATGGATTCCCTGAACTGAAAAGCTCTGAAGAAAGGCGGCATCGATCGTGAAGACCCTGTCTTCGGATGACGGCGTGAAGGTCACGGTCATATCCTCGGGGGCATTCCATCGGGAGATGACGGGAAAATCGACGGATCCTTCTGGCAATAGGAGTGTTTGCCGCGAAAACGGACCACCTCTTCCCAGCAATCCCAGCAAGCAGGTCACCAAAAGAAGCATGAACACGATCCAGGAAATACGTTGAACAGCCCAGAACCTTTGCTGAAATTCGCTATGATCGAGCACGCCTTCCGGCAACGCGGGCAACTTGTATATCTTTTCCATGCTCCCTCCCTGTGCGTTTGGCGGAGAACTTGGCTTGGGCGCAATAGTTTCCGGCAATGAGGGCGCCGTCGCCGTGTACATTGGATGTGAAGCTGTCCAGGCGTCTTCGCCGATCAAGGGAACGAAGAGTACCCCACCGAGATCTTCTTCCTCGAATGCGGTGGCGCCGGTGCGCGTGAACCGTTTCAGGCGCTGCCCTTCACCGCCGCCGACCGGGATGATGAGCCGCCCTCCGAGGTCCAACTGTTCTTTCAAGGCAGTTGGCACCTCGGGTGCGCCCGCGGAAACGACAATAGCATCGAACGGAGCGGCTTTCGCCCAGCCCTTGCTGCCATCGCCGACGCGAACGTCGATGTTGCGGTATCCCAGGTTCTCGAACCGTTCCCTGGCCTGAAGAGCCAGCTTTTCATGGCGCTCTATGGAGTAGACATGCCTTGCTATCCGGCTGATGAGGGCCGAAGCATAGCCGGAGCCCGTTCCGACCTCGAGCACCTTGTCACCGGCATTCAGATTGGCCTTTTCGAGCATCAGCGCCACGATGAACGGCTGCGAAATTGTCTGGCCCTCGCCGATCGACAGCGGTGTATCCTGATAGGCGAATTCCTCGGAGCCTGGCGGAACGAATTTTTCGCGCGGTACCATGCGCATCGCCCCGATGACGTTTTGATCGCGAATGCCACGACGCGTCACGTGGTGTTCCACCATGCGATCTCGGATGCGCGTCATATCCATGGATCAACTCCACTGCCGCCGATTGCATCTGGGGGCAATTTCTGAGCGGTGCAGAATGTAAAACAAATGGGCGACCGGAGAGTTCCTGAGATGCGCCAGGCGGCGGAACGGAGCAACTTGCTAGACGACTGGCCAAAGGCGAAAATGGAGGAGGCGCTGGCCAATGGCAGCGTGATGCAGCCGAAGTGGTCGACGCCGTCCTTTTCATGCTGTCGCGACCGCGTAATGTGACCGTCCGCGATCTGGTGATTCTGCCAAATAGCGTGGATCTGTAAACACCGGTCCAGACTGCAGTTAGCCTGATCCTTGCCGATTTCAAAGGAGAGACCATGAGCGACACATCTCGCACGCCAGAAGCAGATGCCAAACATGTCATCGGCGTCGACGTCGGCACCGGCAGCGCCCGCGCCGGCCTGTTCGACCTGACGGGGCGGATGCTGGCGTCCGCCAAGCGGAATATCACCCTGTTTCACGAACCGGGTTCCATGGTTGAGCAATCGAGCACCGAGATCTGGGCGGCGGTTTGCGCGGCAGTGCGCGAAGTGGTTTCCTCGGCCGGGGTCGATCCGGCGTCCGTCATGGGGCTCGGGTTCGATGCCACCTGTTCGCTCGTCGTCCTCGGCGAAGGCGGCAAGCCGCTTCCCGTCGGGCCTTCGGAAGATCCGAACCGGGACATCATCGTATGGATGGACCACCGCGCCGTCCCGCAGGCGGAGCGCATCAATGCGCTCGGCCATGACGTCCTGCGTTACGTCGGCGGCCGTATCTCGCCTGAGATGGAAACGCCCAAGCTTCTCTGGCTGAAGGAAAATCGCCCTGAGGTTTTTGATGCCGCGTGGCAATTCTTCGACCTTGCAGATTTCCTAACCTGGCGGGCGACCGGCGATCTGTCGCGTTCGACCTGCACGGTCACCTGCAAGTGGACTTATCTCGCCCATGAAAAGCGCTGGGATGGCGGTTATTTTCATCAGATCAGCCTCGGCATGCTCGCCGACGAAGAGTTTGCCCGCATCGGCCAGGCTATCGTCGAGCCTGGTTCGGCACTCGGTCAGGGACTGACCGCGGCAGCAGCAGACGAACTTGGCCTGAAGCGGGGAACGGCGGTTGCGGCCGGGCTGATCGACGCCCATGCGGGTGGGATCGGAACCGTCGGCATCGGTACCGATCCGAAAGCCAATCTCGCCTATGTTTTTGGTACCTCCTCCTGCACGATGACGTCGACGGCAGAACCGTCATTCGTGCCCGGCGTCTGGGGACCTTATTTTTCGGCGATGGTGCCGGGGCTGTGGCTGAACGAGGGCGGCCAGAGTGCTGCCGGCGCGGCGATCGACCATCTTCTCTCGTTCCATCCGGCAGCCGCGGAGGCGAGGGAGCTTTCAAAGAGCGCCGGCATTCCGCTGCCGGTTTTGCTTGCAGACATGGCCGCTCGAAAAGCGGGCCGTTCTTCCGATGCCGTCACGCTTGCGACGGGACTGCACGTCGTTCCCGAATTCCTCGGCAACCGCGCGCCCTTTGCCGATCCGCATGCCCGCGCAATCATTGCCGGTCTCGGGATGGAGGACGATATCGGCAGCCTGGTCTCTCTTTACGTCGCAGGGCTTTGCGGTATCGGCTACGGCCTCAGGCAGATCATCGAGACGCAGGCCGATGCGAGCGTTACCATCGAAAACATCGTCATCAGCGGTGGCGCCGGCCAGCACGACTTCGTTCGCCAGCTGCTTGCCGATGCAAGCGGCAAGCCGGTCATTGCGACAAAGGCAGAGGAACCGGTCCTGCTGGGGGCCGCCATCCTGGGCGCTGTCGCCGGCGGGCTGTTTGCGGATGTGCGCGAAGCGATGACGACACTCTCGGCGGTCGAAACGACATTTCTGCCATCAGAAGGGGCGATCCCTCATATTCACGACAAGCGCTATGAAGGGTTCAAGGAGCTTCAGGCTCTGGCGCGCAAGCTGCGTATCGACGGTTAGATATCTCGGCGCCAATCCGCCGATCGGCTAACAGCTAGCGCCGAACGATGACCTGTGTTCCCGGCTGGACGATCTCGTAAAGCTCTTCGACATCTTGACGGTACATTCGAAAGCACCCGCTCGACGCGTTCGTGCCGATGGACGAGGGGTCGTTGGTGCCGTGGATGCGCAACAGGCCATCGGCGAGATAGATCGCGCGCGTTCCAAGCGGATTGGCGGGGCCGGGCTTCACGACCGCTGGAAGCCGAGGGTTCTTCTGACGCATGCCGGCCGTGGGTCGCCATTCAGGATGCGCTCGCTTCGACACGACCCGCGTAGATCCATACCATTGCTTGCCCTCACGGCCGACCGCGATGGGGTAAGCGAATTGCTCGCCCCAAGGGGTGGTGTAAATGAGCGTATGTTCGCTCGTGACGATTTCGATGGTTCCTTTTGCACGCCCTGTCGGCGGTTGCCTGCGATCTTGCAGGGGCTCTTGATAGGGAGGCGCCGGATCGTAATCGAGTGGTGGCGGATAAGGGCTGTAGGGATCGTCGTAACCATATCCATCAAAGTCGTCATATCCATCATACGGCCCATAGATCTGGGCTTGAGTCTGAAAGACCGTCAGCAAAAAGGCCGCAGCCACGAGAGCCAGCAATCTCATCTTGTCGCCATCCGCTTGTTGAACAAGCTTGATTGGGCTGAATTCTGTGGCGGCACTATGACTGCTCGCCGCAGGATCTTGAAAAGCTATTGCTGCTGATGATGCTGCAGTAGCTCAGCCGGCCGGCTCCGGCATCGAACTGCCGCAGCCTCGATGTGGCCACGGCCGTGCGCATGGCTGTCAATCTGTCAGTTGAAGGTCAGGTCTGCTCTTCAACAGCGTTTCGCCCTTGAACTGGTCATCCGAGGAAGCGCATGTGGACAAATGGGGAATCCATCCTGGCATCCGGCCTATACGGCGTCTATTGGCGCGACCGACTGGCGCACGATCATTTCGCACTCCAGCTTGACCTTGTGATTGTCATGCCGCATCCGCGGCGCGGCGATCATCTCGGCAAGCTTCTCGACGGCATAGCGCGCCATGTCGGCATGGGGCAGTTGCATCGTCGTGAGCGGCGGCAGCATATCGCCGGAATAGGATTCATTGTCGAAACCGATCACCGAAAGGTCGCGCGGGATAGACAGACCGGCTTCCTTCGCTGCTTCATAGACACCCATGGCAATGCGGTCGCAGAAACAGCATATTGCCGTGGGCCGGTCATCGAGCGCTTGCAGGCGCTTGAAGGCTGCATAGCCTCCCTGAATCGTCCAACGTCCCTTGATGATGAGATGGTTATCGACAGGAATGTCGCGCATTGTCAAAGCTCGGCGATAACCCTTGATGCGCTCGCGAGAAGCTTCGATCGCGTCCTCGCCACCGATATAGGCAATGCGCGTATGGCCGGCATCGATCAGCGACAGCGTCGCCTTCATGACAGCCGACAGGTCTCCGGGCACCACGCTCGGCAGGGGCTTGTCGACCGTATAGCAGTTCAAAAGTACGGTCGGCCATTCCGCGAGCTGCGGAGCAAGTGTCACTTGCTGCGTGATCAGCCGCGCATAGATGACGCCCGCAGCGGGCAGCGTCGCGAGATGGCTGAGAGCGGCCTGCTCTGCCTCCTCGTCGGCGTCCGTCGGCATCACCGAGAGCAGATAGCCCAGCTCGTTTGCCGCCTCTCCGGCTCCGTCGATCAGGCCGGCGACATGGGGCGAGCTTGTCACCTCGTTGATGAGCATGGCAATCAGCGGACGCCGGTCGATGCGCCGAGCCTGGGTCCTGTAACCCATCCTGGCCGCCGCACTTAGAACAGCCTCACGCGTTGCCGGCGATATGCGTGTTCCCGGAGCATTGTTGAGCACAAGCGACACGGTTGCCTGCGAGACGCCGCAGGCGGCAGCGATGTCGGACATCGTCGGCTTTTTGATCACGCGAACCCCTTGCAAGACTGACTATTCGCTTAGCACGAAGTTTTACGAACGCAAAAGCGGCGAGGGCTTGCTTGATAATAATTTTAGTTATAACTAGTGATTTATAACTAATCACTCTGGGAGGAGTGCATGGCAGGAGTAACGCTCGCTGGGGTGTCCAAAAGCTATGGCGCGGTGAACGTCATCCGTGACATTTCGCTTTCGATCAACGACGGCGAGTTCCTGGTTTTCGTCGGACCTTCCGGCTGCGGGAAATCGACGCTTCTGCGCATGATCGCCGGTTTCGAAACCATCACCGGCGGCGACGTCCTGCTCGGCGGCAACCGGGTCAATGACATGGCCGCCCGCGATCGCGGAGTGGCGATGGTCTTCCAGAACTACGCGCTGTACCCCCATATGACAGCTCGCGAGAACATGGCCTTCGGCCTGCGCAATATTGGTACGCCGAAGGCCGAAATCGCCTCACGCATCGATAAGGCCGCCGCCATCCTCCAGCTTGAGCCTTATCTCGACCGCAAGCCGAAGGCGCTTTCCGGCGGCCAGCGTCAGCGTGTTGCGATCGGCCGCGCCATCATGCGCGAACCGGATGTCTTTCTGTTTGACGAGCCACTCTCCAATCTCGATGCCGCTCTTCGCGTCTCGATGCGCACCGAGATCGCTAAGCTCCACCACCGCCTCGCCGCAACCATGATCTACGTCACCCACGATCAGACGGAAGCCATGACCATGGCGGACCGTATCGTGGTCCTCAGGGAGGGGCAGATCGAACAGGTCGGCGCGCCGATCGAGCTTTACGAGCGCCCTGCGAATGCCTTCGTGGCTGGTTTCCTCGGTGCGCCGCGCATCAATCTGCTCCCGGCAACAGTCACAGCCGTCGACGGCGACACGGTCGAACTCGCCTGTGCGGGAGATGCCCGCCTTACTGCCAAGGTCCGTGCCAGTCCCGCCAAAGGCGACACGGTGACGATCGGCCTGAGGCCGGAAATCCTGTCGCCGGCCGATGAAGGAGCGCTCAGCGGAATCGTTGATGTCGTTGAGCAGCTCGGCTCGTTGCAACTTGTCTATGCGACACTTGCTGATGGCACCGCCATCGTCTCCGAACTGCGCGGCGGCGCGGCGCCTTCGATCGGCTCCGTCGCCCGTTTCGCGATCGGCCCCGGCACGCGCCACGTCTTCGATGCAAACAAGGTCTCGATCACCCTGCATTCTGAAGTGGGTGGAGCATGAGCACCAGCAGCCTGACCGCCGCGCGAAGGCGCGATGCACTTGCCGCTTACATCTTCCTCGCGCCTTTCGCGGTGATCTACGCCACGTTCCTGGTCTACCCCTTCTTCAAGGGCCTGTGGATCAGTCTCCACGACTGGGAGCTTGCCGGCAGCTACCGGAAATATATCGGCCTCCTCAACTATGAGGACATGTGGTTCGACACGATCTTCTGGAAGACTGTGGGCAATACGCTGGCCTTCGTCGCCATGACCGTGCCGACTATGACAGCACTGGCCCTGGTGCTGGCTCTTGCCGTGTTCGGGCAGGGGCGGCTCAAGGGTGTGCTGCGGTCCGTGTTCTTCATGTCGAGTGTGTTTTCGGTATCGGTCGTGACGCTGATCTGGTCGATGGTGCTGTCTGCGGACAACGGCCTGCTGGTGCCGCTCTTCAATCTCATCGGCGTCAAGCCGATCAATTTCCTCGGGCACCCGACGCTCGCCATGCCGTCGATTGCGTTGACGACGCTTTGGTGGGGTGTCGGCCTCCCCATGGCGCTGTTTCTGGCGGCACTAAGCCAGATACCGCCGGAACTTTACGAAGCGGCCGAACTCGATCATGCCGGTCGGTTCAGCGTCCTGAAAAACATCACCCTGCCGTCGATCCGTCACACCGTGCTGCTGGTTCTGGTCCTGCAGATCGTCGGTCAGTTCCAGATTTTCGGTCAGGCCCACCTGATGACACAGGGCGGGCCTGCCAATCGGACGCGGACGCTGGTTCAGTACATCTACGAGACGAGCTTCCGCGACTGGCAGGTCGGTTACGCCACGGCCATGTCCTTCGGGCTCTTCATCCTGATGCTTGGCTTCACAATGCTGCAGCTCTGGCTCGGCCGCAGGGGGGACGAATGATGGCAAGCGCACGTACAAGCGGCCTGCGCCGCGCCACGGACGGTCTCATCCTCGCCGCAACCATCGCCTTTGCGATCCTCTGGCTTCTGCCCGTAGTCTGGGTCGTCGCCATGTCGCTGAAGCCGAATGCCGAGCTAATGCGTTCCACGGCAGGCTTCCTGCCGGTCCCATTCACCCTCGATAATTATATCGGCCTCCTGAAGCTCGATACCGTGCCGCGCTGGCTGATGCACAGTCTGATCGTCTCGGTAACGATGACAATTCTGGTTCTGGTCGTCTCGTCTATGGCCGGCTATGCGTTCGCGCGCCTGGAGTTCCCCTTCAAGAAGACGCTGTTCATGCTCGTGATTGCCGGCCTGATGGTGCCCGAGCAGGCAGTGTTCATTCCGCTGCACACGATGGTCTCGGGCTGGGGACTGCATAATACCCACTTCGCGCTGGTCATGCCGCGCGTCGCCGTGCCGATCGGTGTGTTTTTGATGATGCAGTTCTTCCGCAGCGTTCCGAAAGAACTGGAGGAAGCGGCCGCCATTGATCACGCCTCACGGCTGACGATCTTTCTGAAGATTATGTTGCCGCTCTCCGTGCCTGCACTGACCACGCTCGGTCTGTTCACCTTCATCTTCGCCTGGAACGACTTTCTCTGGCCGCTCGTCTCGGCGACCAAGGCCGACATGTACACGGTCACGGTCGGCCTTGCCTCGATCCAGACCAACTTCGCTTTCTCGGAGGGCATCGGCGCTGTCATGGCATCGGCGGTCTTTGCCAGCCTGCCCATCGTTCTTCTGTTCCTGATCTTCCAGCGCTTCATCGTGGCAGGTGTTGCCATGAGCGCCGGCAAATAGGCACCGGCCCGACCGGCCATGCCGGGACGGGTTTTTCGCAACGGCATCGCAAGGAGGATATGATGCACAAGACGAAAATGCTGCAACGTCTGGCGCTCGCCACGACACTGATGACCGCGCTCTGGGGAGGAGCAGCCCAAGCAGTCGACATCTCGTTCTTCCGCTTCTTCGGCGATTGCCAAGGCGAATACGGCGAGGTGACAGACGTGACCAAGGCCAATGGCGAATGCGGCATCATCACCGCGCTCACCAACAAGTTCAACGCAGAAAATACCATCGGCGCCAAGGTCGTCACCCAGACGGCCGAATGGGGCGCCTATTACGACCTGCTGACCGCGACTTATTCCACCGGCAACATCCCTGACGTCGCCGTCATGCACGCCTCGGTGATGCCGAATTTTTCCGACCGGGATCTGCTGACGCCGCTGACCAAGTCTATTGCCGATCTCGGCATCCAGACAAACGACTTCGTACCGGCGGCGCTGAAGAACGCTACCGCCAAGAATGAAATTTATGCCCTCCCATACGACCTTCATGCGCTGCTCTTCCACGTCAACATGGACCTGATGAAGAAGGCGGGCCTTGTGAACGCAGACGGCTCGCCGATCCTGCCGAAATCGCCCGAGGAACTGCTCGAGCAGGGCAAGAAGTTCAAGGAAGCGACCGGCAAGTACTACATCGGTTCGGAAGCCCAGAGTTCGGAAGGCATGATGGTGCGCCTGTTCGACACGCTTCTCTGGCAGCAGGGCGTCGATGTCCTCTCCGCCGACGGTAAGACGGCCAGCATCAACACAGCGGAAGGGCTGAACGCAGCCAAGCTAATCTCATCGATATTCTCGGAAGGTCTTGCCAATCCGGCGCTGGATTATCCCGGCTCCGAACAGGCGTTCCTCAACGGCGAAACCGGGATTCTGATCAACGGCACCTGGGGCGTCGACAACTACGATACCCAGGCCAAGAGTGGCAAAGTGGCCCTCAAGGACTATCGCGTCGCCAATGTGCCGCAACTCTACGCCAAGCCGTCCGTCTGGGCCGACAGTCATATGTGGGTCATTCCGAAGGACGACGATCGCAGCGAAGACAAGACGAAAGCCGCTCTCGCCTTCCTGAAGTTTCTGAACGACAACAGCTTCCAGTGGTCGCGTACCGGCCATTTGTCGACTCGTCAGTCGGTTCTGAATTCCGAAGAGTTCAAGGCCCTGCCGCATCGCTCCGAGTTTGCCGACACTGCCAAAAATGCCACGTCACTGCCGCAGATCCAGAACCAGCGTGCGGTCTACAACGCGATGATCACCGACTTGAACGCGATGTGGCTGACAGGCACCGATCCGCAGGCAACGCTTGAAGCGATGCAGGCCGGCGTCGAGCGCGTCCTGCGTCGCAATCGCTAGTTCCTCCAACCCCTCTTGAGGGGTTGGTTTCCCACCGGGATACGCGCCACGCCGTGCGTATCCCGGAACCCCAATCGAAAAAGCCGATCTTCCAAGGATAACCGATGAACGCCTATTCCCAGTCGCTCGCCCCAGCGAACACCCCGCTCCGCGAAACGCTTTCCCTTGATGGGACCTGGGAGTTCCGCCACGAGACCGATCGTGCATGGCGGCATGCAAAGGTGCCGGCCCACTGGCAGGCTTGTTTTGAGGATCTCGCCGTCAGCTTCGGATCGGCAACCTATCGCAGGACCTTCGCGCTCCCCGCAGAATGGTCGGATCGGGAAATCGCCATCCGCTTCGGTGCGGTCAGCGATCTGGCCACTGTCTCCATCAACGGCACCGAGATCGGCCGTCATGAAGGCGGTTATCTTCCTTTCGAATTCGTGATTCCACCCGCTCTGTTGAAGGCGGAGAACACCGTCGAAGTCCTGGCCTGCCTGCCGGATGCTTACCGCAACGAGAGTGGCGCCGATTTTGCGGAGATCCCGCATGGCAAGCAGAGTTGGTATGGCCCGCAAGGCGGCATCTGGCAGTCCGTCCTCATCGAGGCCCGCGATCCCGCTCACATCTCATCGCTTCGCCTCGACCCGATTTGGCCGGAAGCCAGGCTCGATCTTAAAGCCCGCTTTGCGAGCATGGTTGCAGGCTCGCTGAAAATCGAGATCATCGGCCCGCAGGGCATGCCAGTCTTTACCGGAAACATTCCGGCCGCGGGAAATACCCTCGATCATTGGATCCAGCTCGACTCCGTCGCGCCATGGTCGCCGGACAGCCCGAACCTCTATACGATCACAACGATCCTCAGCGCCGACGGCGTCGAGATCGACAGCCGGCAGGAAAGTTTCGGCTTTCGCCGCTTCGAAGCCAAGGATGGCTTCCTGCATCTGAACGGCAAGCCGCTTTATCTGCGCGCCGCGCTCGATCAGGATTACTATCCCGATGGTTTCGGCGCGCCGCCTTCGCTCGACCTGCTCGAAGACCAGTTGCGCAAGGCCAAGGCAATGGGCCTGAATTGCCTGCGCTGCCACATCAAAGTGCCGGACCCGCGCTATTACGAGGTCGCCGACCGGCTGGGCATGCTGATCTGGAGCGAAATTCCAAATATCGAGACCTTCACCCCGACCTCCGCCGAGCGGCTGCGCACGACAATGGAAGGTATTCTCGCCCGTGACGGCAATCACCCTTCCATCGTAATCTGGACCCTGATCAATGAAGATTGGGGCACTCGGCTGCGCGAAGCGGCCGAACAGCGGCAATGGATTTCCGACATGGTCGACTGGCTGCGTGTCGAAGACCCGCTACGGCTCGTTGTCGACAATTCCGCCTGCTTCCCGAACGTCCACGTCAAGACCGACATCAACGACTACCACTTCTACCGAACGGCGGTGGATCGGCGCGAGGAATGGGACACGCTCTGCCGCGAATTCGCAGGCAATGCCGACTGGACCTTCTCAACCGAAAAGGAAGCCGTGCGCACGAGGAAGGAACCGCTTGTCCTCTCCGAGTTCGGCGTCTGGGGTCTACCCGATCCTGCCCCTCTGCGCGAAAAGAACGGCCGCGACCCCTGGTGGATGGCCTATGGTGCCACCTGGGCGGATGGCACGGCACTGCCGCAGGGCATCGAAGCCCGTTTCCGCGAACTCGCCCTTGAGAAAGTGTTTGGCGATCTCGGCCAGTTCATCGAGCAGGTGCAGTGGTATCAATACATGAACCTGAAATACGAGATCGAGGTTATCCGAACGCACGCGCCGATCGGAGGTTATGTCATCACCGAACTCACCGATGTCCATTGGGAAGGCAACGGGTTGATGGACATGGCACGCAATCCGCGCGTCTTCGCCGAAGCGCTGCCGGCCGTCAATTCCGACATTGTCATCGCGCCGGGTGCTGCCCGCCACGCCGTCTATGAGGGGCAGACGGCCAGCTTCGACATCAAGGTGTCGAGCGGCGGAACAGCATTGCCCGAAGGCAGTCGCCTCGTCTGGGAATTTGGCGCTGAAAAAGGCGAGATACCGCTGCCGGCTATTGCGCCGATGCAGGTTCATAATGCCCCGGTCACCGCAACAGCAGATGCAGTGCCGGTGCCCGAGATCCAAAAGGCACGGTTCCAGGTCGTGGCGCCTGATGGAAGCGTGCTGTCTCAGAATTCGGAGACACTCGCGGTCTACGTTAAGCGCGATGCGCCCCCCATCCGCTTTGCTTCGAACGACGACGGCATTTCCGAGAGGTTGTCAGCCCTTGGCCATGTCAGCGTCTCGCCGCACGAGGCGGATGTCTTCGTCACCAGGGACATCGATGCCGATCGCGTCGAGGCAATCCATTCCGGCCAGCAGGTGCTGCAGATCGTCGACAAGGCCCCCGGCCGTCTGCGCGATGACGCGCCGCCGCGCGACGGCCCGATGTCGATTGAAATCGATCCGGGTGCCGGTGGCATGGTTTCCGGGCCATACTTCAGTTTTCCCGGCTACAATCTCGTCAATCGTCACAAATCGATCTGGCGCGGGGATTGGGTCGGCAACTTCTCCTGGTTGCGCCGGGATGGTGTCTTCGCTCATGTGCCGGGCGGTCCGCTGTTCGACCTGTCCTTCACCGGCGTCGCGCCGCACCAGGTGATGGCCGGCCTCCGTCCCTGGGAATTCCAAGGTCGCGTGCACGCTGGCGTCGTCATCGGCTGGGTTCACAAACCCGCTGCCTTCATCATCGAAAAGCGGCTCGGTCGCGGTAAACTTGTTGCGACGACCTTCCGCCTCCACCAGGAGGCACCAGATGTCGACCCGCTTGCCACCGCGCTTTACGATGGCCTCGTCGCTCTTGCCATAAGACCGTGAGCTCAGCGACAGTCAACAGAGGTCGCGGCAACTTTGCTTCGTGCTCAAGCGCTAGCGAGAGGGCTCAGGTCGCCGGTCGGGTATATGGTCCGAAGCGGGCGAAACGGATCGAAAGGCTTCGTAGCGAGCATCCCAGGCTGAACTGTCTTCCCAGGAGAATCATCCCTCTAGGAGATAGGTCTGTTATGCGATCTTCGGCTGCGATATTCTCGACCGATGAAACTCAGTCAGACCATACGGTTCGCTACAGCCGAGGACGGCACCCGTATTGCCATGGCGTCTTGCGGAGAGGGTCAGGTGATCCTGCGGGCGGCGCACTGGCTGAGCCATGTCGATTACGATCTCGAAAGCCCGGTGTGGCGGCCGTGGCTCCAGGCGCTGTCCGCCCACAACCGGTTTGTGCGCTACGATCCGCGCGGCTGCGGTCTGTCGGACCGGCATGTCTTTGACCTTTCGGTCGAAGCGTGGCACGCAGACCTAGCTGCCGTGGCAGCGTCGATCGAGGAGCCGCGCTTCGTCCTCCTCGGTCTTTCGCAGGGCGGCGCGCTCGCTATCGCATATGCCCTCAAGTATCCCGAGCGAGTATCGCATCTGGTGCTTCTGAACGCCTACGGTCAGGGTGCCCGCGCCAGAGCTCAGACCGAGGCGGAGCGGCTGGAAGCCGAGACCCTTGTCAATTTCGTTCGCATCGGCTGGGGACGCGATAATCCGGCGTTTTGCCGGTTCTTCACCAATCTCTTTATCCCCGACGGCACGCCTGAACAGCATCGCTGGTGGGGCGATCTCGAGCGGCAAACGGCAACGGCCGACGTCGCCGCACAACTGCTTTGGCAGATGCAGGGGATCGACGTGCTCGACCTTGCGGCGATGTTGCGCGTCCCGACGTTGATCGCACACTGCCGCGGTGACATGCGCGTGCCGTTTGACCAGGGTTGCAAGCTCGCCGCCGCGATTCCAGGCGCGAGCTTTGTGCCGCTTGAGAGCAAGAACCATGTGCTCTTGCCGGACGAGCCCGCTTGGAATGTATTTCAAACGGAACTTGCTGCCTTTCTCGGGCAGGATCGGTCGGTGCGGCCGCGCGCGGTCAGTGAGGCCGGTCTGACACCCGCCGAGGCCGCCCTTCTCGACCTTGTCGCGGAGGGGCTAGATAACCGCGCGATCGCCGAACGGCTTGGCAAGAGTGCAAAGACCGTGCGAAACCAGCTGTCGGTGATATTCAGCAAACTCGGCGTGCATAGCCGCTCGCAAGCGATCGTCGTCGCGCTCTCCCGATAGTCCCGCTCTGCAGGTGGATAGACACCTCCTCCGATGCCGACGGGACATGTGTCCCTCCAAGGAGTGGATTTCTTCGCAGACGCGGGACAACCGCCTCATGCTCGCCGAGACGGCAAGCTTCATCCTTGGCATCGCGGATGGCAGGACGCCATCCGAGCACCGGGAGGAATTCACATGACGGAAATCAACGAAACAACGCTCAATGAACTCGTGGGCCGCGTCCTTGGCGACCTCGGCGGAGCGGTCAGCGTGCCGCTGGTCCGGATCGGAGATGCTCTCGGGCTGTACAGGACACTGAAGGAGATCGGACCGGTGAAGGCCGACGAACTTGCCGATGCCTCGGGATGCGCACCTCGCTATGTGCGCGAGTGGCTGGCGGCACAGGCCGCCTCGGGTTATGTGCACCATGAGCGAGGACTGTTCTCGCTGACACCCGAGCAGGCCTTCGTGTTTGCCGAGCCGGACAGCCCGGTCAATCTGATCGGCGCGTTCGATACCGCTGCTGCGATGGTCGAGAACCAGCCGAAGGTGCAGTCCGCCTTCAAAACCGGCCGAGGCGTTGCCTGGGGCGATCAGGCCGGCTGCATGTTCTGCGCCGTCGCGCGGCTATTCCGCCCAGGTTATGTCAATGCCCTTGTGCAGGACTGGCTGCCGGCGCTCGACGGTGTCACCGACAGGTTGAAGATGGGTGCGAAGGTGGCGGACGTTGGGTGTGGGCACGGGTTATCGACGATCCTGATGGCGCAGGCGTTTCCCAATTCCCGCTTTGTGGGCTACGACTTCCATCCGGGCTCGATTGCCGCTGCGACTGCGCACGCTCAGGCACACGGTTTGACGAACCTGAACTTCGAGGTCGGCCGTGCGCAGGATTTCGACGGTCGGGATTTCGATCTGATCACCTGCTTCGACTGCCTGCACGACATGGGCGACCCGAAAGCCGCTGCGGCTCATATCCGGAAGGCGTTAAAAGAGGGTGGCGTCTGGATGGTAGTCGAACCAATGGCCGGAGATACGCTGGAGGAGAACATCAATCCGGTTGGACGGCTCTATTACTCAGCCTCGACGATGATCTGCGTTCCGACCTCGCTTGCGCAGGAGACAGGGCTGGCGCTCGGTGCGCAAGCGGGAGAGCGGCGATTGACCGAAGTGATCCGGTCGGGCGGTTTCACCCATATCCGGCGTGCAGCCCAGACGCCCCTCAACATGATCCTCGAGGCCAGCTGACAGGTCGCGCCTCCCGTTGGAAATGCCGCGCCGCATTCCCGGCCTCGTCAGGAAAGTCGACGAGTGCGGCGTCTGGCTTGCAGCAGAACGCCAGCCGCCCTATCCTCAACGGCGGCGGTAAATCGTGCGAAGGCTTTGCTCTTGGCGGGCTGTGTGGTAGGAGCGGGCCATGACATCATTGATCGATTTCGATTGCCAAGGCTGCGGAGCCTGCTGCTCCTTCTCGCCGACCTGGCCCAGATTTTCCACCGAAACAGACGCTGCTCTCGATTTGCTGCCGGCGCATTTCGTAGCCGCGAACCAGCAAGGAATGCGTTGCGACGGTGCGCGTTGCTCCGCATTGGTCGGTCGCGTCGGTTCAGAGACATCCTGTCAAGTGTACGATCTTCGGCCTGACGTCTGCCGCGCCTGCGTCCCAGGGGATGACGCATGCTTGACCGCGCGCGCGTTCTTCGGGCTCGGTCAGCCAAGTTTGCCGCCCAGCCACATCGATGCGGAACCGCCAATCAACTGAGGCGGGTTCCGTCCGGCTCATCTCTTCGCCTGTCGACTTTACTGCAGCGATTGTCGTCCGACAGTCAGCCGAAGGTAAGGCCCGGTGGAGCCATCCGACGTGGACTATCTGCCTAATAGCGCGACAAGCGATATCGGCATTTCGACCGCGAAAAAATCCATTGCCGCACCGATAATCATCACCCACACGACGATCAGGAAAATGAGCGCTGCAATCCTGATTTCTACAGGTTGCATTATTTGCGCCGTCCCAGCATATGCGTCCCCCCGAGACAAAACCCTGTTATCCCTCGTGCAAATTCCCTATGGCGAGGGATGATGCGTGACGGTCGAGAGCGTGGGCGCATGGGGCGCCGAACCCTTCGCTTTCTCGAAACTGATGTGGCTTTGACCGATCAAGTCGCCGGACGTAGCTCTGTCGCTGCGTTCGAGATGATGGCCATCAAGGAAGGAGCGATAGGCATCTGCGATACCCTCCTTCAGACCTATCTTAGGAGACCAGCCGAGAGTGCGAAGCTTGTCGACGCTCAGGAGTTTACGTGGCGTGCCATCTGGCTTGGTGAGGTCGCGCGTGATCTTGCCTTCGAAACCAACGATCTCGGAGACGAGGTATGCCAATTCGAGGATGGTAATGTCTTCGCCACAACCTACGTTCACATGACTTTCGGCGGAATAGGTCTTCATGAGATGGACGCAGGCGTCGGCGCAATCGTCAACATGCAGGAATTCGCGCCGCGGCGTGCCGGTACCCCAGATACATATCTCTTGTTGCTGGTTGACCTTGGCCTCATGCGTCTTGCGTATGAGCGCCGGCATGACATGGCTTGACCCGAGGTCAAAATTGTCGCCTGGACCGTAAAGATTGGTAGGCATGGCCGAGATGAAATCTCTACCGTGCTGTTTGCGATAGGCTTGGCAGAGCTTTAATCCGGCAATTTTGGCGATCGCATACCATTCATTCGTGGGCTCAAGCGATCCGGTCAGAAGTGAGTCCTCAACGATCGGCTGATCGGCGAATTTCGGATAGATGCAGGACGAGCCCAGAAACATCAGTTTTTCGACTTGAGTTCTATGGGCGGCGTGGATGACGTTCGCTTGGAGAATCAAGTTGTCGTAAAGGAAGTCGGCCGGATAGGTAGCATTCGCGAGAATACCGCCGACCCTCGCAGCAGCCAGGAAGACAGCATCGGGACGATGCTTACTCATCCAGGCCTCCACCTGCTCCTGCCGTCTGAGATCGACCTCGGCGCGGGTGGCCGTCAAAATCTCGCAGCCCTCGGAAGCGAGACGCCGCACGATCGCAGAGCCCACCATGCCGCGGTGCCCGGCGACATAGACCCTCTTTCCGGCAAGGCTGTAGATCATCTCAGGCATAGGCAAAACCTTTGGTTACACCGACCGACGGAACATTTTGTGCCATGAGTTTCAGATCCTCGCGAACCATCTCCGCAACCAGCTGATCAAGATTGGTCTCATGTTTCCAGCCAAGCTTCGTGTGCGCCTTCGTCGGATCGCCAATCAGAAGATCAACTTCGGTCGGACGGAAGTAAGCCGGATCGATCTCCACCACACACTTGCCGGATGTCTTATCGTATCCCTTTTCCTCAACCCCGTTCCCACGCCAATCAATCGGCATGCCCACCTGGGCAAAGGCTTTGTCGACAAAGGAACGAACCGAGTGCGTTTCGCCGGTCGCAAGGACATAGTCCTCCGGTTCGTCTTGTTGCAGCATCAGCCACATGCCACGGACATATTCTCGTGCATGTCCCCAGTCGCGCTTGGCGTCCAAGTTGCCGAGATAGAGCCTTTCCTGCAGTCCAAGATGGATCGCCGCCGCCGCCCGGGTGATTTTGCGCGTCACGAATGTTTCGCCGCGGATCGGGCTTTCGTGATTGAACAAAATGCCGTTCGAGGCGTGCATGCCATATGCCTCGCGATAATTGACCACAATCCAATAGGCGTAGAGCTTGGCCGCAGCGTAAGGTGATCGAGGGTAGAAAGGTGTCGTTTCGCTCTGCGGGACTTCCTGAACTTTGCCGTAGAGCTCTGAGGTGGACGCTTGATAGAAGCGGGTCTTCTTGGTCAGTCCCAGGAGGCGAATTGCTTCAAGCAGCCGAAGGGTCCCGGTTCCATCAGCGTTAGCCGTATATTCCGGCGTCTCGAAAGAGACTTGAACGTGGCTCTGTGCGGCGAGATTATAGATTTCGTCCGGCTGCGTTTCCTGAACGACGCGGATGAGGTTCGTTGAATCGGTCATGTCCCCGTAATGCAGAATAAAGCGAGGATTTTCGACATGGGGATCCTCGTATAGATGCTCGATGCGACTGGTGTTGAACGACGATGAGCGTCGCTTGAGGCCGTGAACAATATAGCCCTTTTCCAGGAGCAATTCGGCCAAATACGCACCGTCCTGACCCGTTATACCTGTAACCAGCGCGACTTTATTTTCGTTTTTCAATGCGGTCTCCGTAACTTATTTCGGAATCAGGCGGACTGCTGTTCGAGTTCATGTGAACTCGTGGTACTTCCTCAGGGAGCTCACAAACAGTTCTGAATCGCTGAAGTTGTACATGGCGTGTTGTTTCGGATTGACGTTGTTTATGGCAACGGCAATCTCTGCGTTGCGCGCGGTCTTCAGCTGATGTAGGCAAAACTCTACGGCGCGACGGCTCGTCTTTCCCCATTTTACGACCACCAGCGTTCGTTCTGCTAACGCTGTCAGATGCATCGTATCAGCCGAGGCGAGCACCGGCGCGCTGTCGAAGATGACGATTTGGCCGAGTGAGGCGGCCATCGCGACGATGTCCGCCGCATCAGCCAAACGAACGCGCCGATGGAGACTGGCATTGCCAGCCGGGATGAAGTCGATGCCGCTTGGATGGTGATGGACGATGTCCCGCATTCCGGCCTGTCCACACAGGAATTCGTTCAACCCCTCCTTCAGCTCCGATTTGAAAAACGAGTCGAGATTTCCGAGTCTGAGGTCGCCATCGACAAGCAGCACCGGAATCCCGTTGGCGGCGAGATCGATTGCCAGGGATCTGGCGACAAGCGACTTACCCTCTCCGCTGTGAGCCGACGTCACAACGATACTGTTGGGCAACTTTCCGCCATTGGATTGTTTGAGCGACGTCATGACGGAGCGAATTGCTTCGTCAAACATCCCGTCTTGGATGCTCCCGAAGAGCATCGACGGATCTCTCCGGTCTTTCCGTTTCAGGTGCGGGATGAATCCGGCGGGTACGATGCGCGACATTCCGGCCATCTGGTCGAAGCTGCGGACTGAGTTGTCCAACATCTCGACCACGAAAGCGGCCGTCACCGCGATCGATATCGAAGCCAAAAGGGCGCCGATCAAATAGAAAAGCCGCCCGCGTCCCTGCGGCGCCAGCGGCACCGCGGCCGGTGACAAGACTTCCAGTTCCGCGCCCGGCAACATGGCTTGCGCAGCCAGGCCACGGCGCTGCTCCTCGAGCTTGTCCAGCGCCGTTTGCTCTCTGTCAGCCATGTGCTGGAGTCGGGCCAACTCGGTTTGCGCCAGGGCAGAGCGAGTGCGTTTCTCATGAGCGGCCGCCAATGCCGACCGGATTGCGTCGTCCTCATGATCGAGCGCCGCAAGCTTGGCGTGTATCGATTGGAGATATCGATCGGTTGCATGGCTGAGATCGGTGCGAGATTTAAGGATCTTGGCGCGCGCGTCGACCACGGCTTCGGCGGTGTTGCCATATGTCTCAAGAAGGCGCTCGAGATCTTGCTCCTGCGCACGAAGCTCGCGTTGCATTGCAACAATGCTGTCGGGAATGACCATATTCTGCAGAACGAGCGAGGGGTCATCGGCCGCTTCGAGTGCGGATATCGTTGCTCTCGCTTCAGCGCGGCTTTGTTCAATTTTTGTCCGCCGCTCGCCCAGCTCCACTATAGACTTGATCTGTTCAACCTGATCGTCGTCATTTGAGGCAACGTCGGTAGCTTTCTGGTACACGTCGGCGGCATCGCGTGCTGCCTTGGCGCGCGCCATCTGTTCATCGATGCGCAGCAGAAGCCATTCTTCTGCTGCGTCCACTCGACCGCGCAGACTGTCCTTCCGCTCTTCGAGGTAGATGCTGATGAGCCGGTTCGGGACCGAGGCGGCCAGTTCGGGGTCGCTCGCATCGAAACCGATCTGAATGACGTCACCCTGGCCATCGCGCCAAACGCGGAGGGCCTTGTAGTATTTCGGGATTATCGGCTCGATGCTGTCCCGTATCGGCAAGGACGGTTTTTCACTATCGACCCAACCGCGCAGCATTGATCGGATCTTGTCGATAGGCGAGATTTCTTGCAGCGCCGGATTGAATTCCGGCCATTCATTGAGCCGCAGGTCGCGGATTACCCGCTCTGCGATGCTCCTGGAAAGAAGCCGTTCGGTCTCAGATGTGGCGTCCAGCGGATCGTTGCGGCCGGACTCGTCGATGCCGAGCTTTGTCGCCAGAGGCGTGTGGATGATCAGCCGGGACTCGGCATGATAAGTCGGCTTCAATCCAGAAATCACGGTGGCGGCAACCGCCATAAGGAGCATGACGATGGCCATTATCATGGCCATCCGTCGCCGGATAAGGCGCAGGCCTGAAGTCAGATCAAGGTCGTCCGAACGAGTCTCTACCTGAAGCCGGGGATCGTAGCGCATCGACGAGAGCGAGGTGTTGCGGTCTGGCGGCACAGTCGAAATAGTCATCGTTCACCCGCCGTCGTTTGAGGTTGCGCGGAGATCGCGTCGTAGAGTTTGTCCAGCGATCGCATGTAAGCCTTCATACTGAAATTGTTGAGATAATGAGCGCGGGCCTTGGCCGACAGATAGTTGCGGACTTCCGGGTCGGTGACGAGCTTAGCCAGCGCCGCAGCCAGGGCATCCTTGTCTCCGACAGGTACGAAGACGCCGGTTTCACCGTCGGAGATGACTTCGCCGTGCGCGCCGACGCGCGTGGTGACGACGGCGAGCCCATGGGCAAGCCCTTCGACCACAGCCATTGCCAAGCCCTCGGCATGCGAAGGCAAGACCAGGATATCTGCCCGTGTACACAACGCCTGCGCCTCGTCGGCGCCAAGCCAGCCCGGCATTTTCACCAGATCTGAAAGTCCCATGGCGGCAGCCTGGCGCCGGTAGTCTTCCACAGGTCCGTCGCCTGCCAGCACGGCTCGCCACCGGAGCTCTTTCATGATCGGATGACTTAAGGCAAGCAGAAGCTCCTGAACGCCTTTGCGTTCGCTCAGCCGGCCGAGAAATATGATCAACGGCATCTCGCCGACATGAACATTGCGCGGCCCGGGGTCGGGAACACAATTGCCGATGACGACGACGCGGCGCTCTTCCACGCCGAGAAGCGTCGTTAGCGTCACGCGGTCGCGCTGGCCCAGTGCCACGACCTGGTCGGCATGTTGGAACATCCGGCGTACAAGCATTTGTTGACGTGGCGAGCGTGCGGCAAAGTCGCTCGCGTAGTCGTAGTCGTGCAGGTGCAATATGTGAGAGCATCCAAGGAGACGGGCAGCCTCGGTCAGGATCAGTTTTCTTGCGGTGCTGCCGCGACCCGCGACATGAATATGGTGAATGCGTGCCGGAGCAATTATCCGGTCCTTCGCCATCATCAAGACGGCGCCGAGCAGGCGCACAGGCGACGCAACTGAGGACCACCGAGGCCCTCTGGTGTCGGTGACGAGGTGTGTTTCGCCGGCCTCCTTCGCCATGTTCGATATATAGCCGACGAGCCTGCCAATTCCGCCACCGTTTTCGCAACCACCCGGGACGTAGTGGCGGACGGTTGCTGCTGCGTTGCGCGTCGCTACCCGATTCCCATGCGTGAGCGCGTTCATTAGCATGCCCCGACCACCTCGCGATAAACGGCCGCAGCCTGTGCTCCGACCTGTTCAGGCGAATTCGGACCTGTAGCCCATGCAAGCGCGTTGGTTCCGAAATTGCTTCTGAGTTCGTTATTTTTCGCCAATGTCCAGATGGCCCGCGCGAGCTGCTCCACATCTCCCGGTGGAACTACCATTCCCAGTCCGTTTGGCAGAACGGTGGCTCGCAATTCGCCGACATCAGTCACGATAACCGGTTTGCCAAATGCCGCGGCAAGATTGAGGACGCCGCTTTGAGAGGCTTCCGTATAGGGAAGGACAACGATATCGGCATCCAGAAAAAGCTGGGCGACCTCCATATCCTCGATAAAGCGGTTGCGAATATCATAGCGGCCGGCGTCCCCCATAAGGGGCTGGAAGATCCACGGATCATCGCCGCGGCCAGCGACAGTGATGCGGAGATTGGGGAGCAGGTCCTTGAGCATCGCCTCGGCACGGATCAGATGCTCCAATCCCTTGTAAGCAAAAATCCGTCCGAAAAGCAGAACGCGCAAAGTTCCATCTGCGCCGCGCGGCGCCATCTTGTGCCGCCGAGCGAGTTCCGCGTAGCGATGAATGGCGGGATGCGACAGGACATGGACACAATCAGGCGATTTTGAATATCGCTCGAGGACCATTCGTTTCAGCCCTTCGCCATGGACGATGACATGACCCGATTGCCGCACCATCAATTGCGGAGCCCAGGCGGGCAGGGTGCGGGTGTCGGAATCGCCGGGATGCACCGCCACGTCATGGACGGTGGTCACGATCGGGATCGGGCGCCAGAACGGCGCGGCAAAGTTCAACCAGAGCGTCGAGTTGCTCAGAAGGTGAATGACGTTCGGCCGCTCCTGCCGGATAAGACGTGTGAGTTGGTGCAGGAACCAGGGATTGGAGAGCGAGCGGTGCCTTGGCCAGTCCATCAGGTGCAGATCGACAGCCGGATCGATCCATGGAGCAAGGTGTGCGTAGCGCCGGCGCGGAACCGCTAGGACGACGTGCGCATGTCGCGCAACGCCACTAGCGAAGGAGATGGTGTAGTCTTCCAGTTCGGAAACCAGCAGCAGCGCCTTCATCGTGCCGACTCCGACAAGCCGACATCCTGACCAAGTCGAGGCAGGTCGCAGGCTGTGCGCAGTGCATCACGCGTCCGCCTCAACAAGTTTGGTTCTCCGGCGAAAAAGAGCCCTTCCACGGCAAGTCTGAGCCGGGTGCGTGTATCGGCGCCCTGCAGCCTGGCTGAGGCCACCCGGTACGGATAGTGATCGGTCAGACGCAGCCTTCCCGCCAGATCGTGCGCAGAAAGAAACCGGTTCGTCGCTTCAACGGTCGCCTGCCAATGGGCCATCCGCCTTCGCAGCATGGCGGCGTCATCGACTGGCCGATACCAATTGTTGTTGTGAATCCGATAGAACCCGAGTGGATCCGACAAGGCGACAACGCCCCCCAGAAATGGGTAGATGCCTGTGAGCCAGGCATCTGCAGACATGCGGAACTGCTCGGGAATATCCCCTGCAGCATCCCACGCGCTACGCCTTACAGCGATAGCTGATGTCATCGGGAAGGGCCACCAACCAGCCGATCTGGCGAGCCGTGGCGACAAATTTCCTGAACACAGGGTCCGAGGGATTGGCTTGAAGGCTGGTGAACCATCGGTCTGCGTTGGCTGAAGTCGGTGATAAACAAGCGATGCCTGAGGATTGGAGTGGAAAGCAGCGGCTGTTGCCGACAGCTTACCTGGCGCCCACCAGTCATCGGCGTCGAGAAAACAGAGGATGTCGCCACTGCTTAACTTCACAGCAGCATTTATGGCGGCGGCCTGTCCCTGGTTTTCCTGGAAAAGCACCGCCACCCGCTTGTCATAGCCGTCGAGAACAGAGCGCGACTGATCGCTCGAGCCGTCGTCGACGACGATTATCTCAACATTGGACGCCTCTTGGCTCAAGGCGCTGTCAATCGCTCGTTCGACGAAGCGACCGTAGTTGTAGTTGTTGATAAGGACGCTGAATGTCGGCCGCTCCATGACACCCCTCAAGCGCGTCGCTGGGCGACACGTCGGTGCGCCAGAGTTGCGAACGCTCGCGCGTTTGGCAGCGCGAATTGATGGAAGGAGTTCAGCTCGATCAGGATTTCGCTTTGAGCCGGTAGGGTCACCGCCGACAACGCCGCAACGCGTGACGCTCCCTTTATATAACGTACAAAACCAGGACCATGACGCAGAACCATTGCAATCCCAACCCTTCTAAGCGTCACCTGCCAACAGCCGGCTGCGCCAGAATTATTGCCTCACTTCACCGGAACTGCGGCTCGGCGCGACGTGCTTCGCGGTATGCTTTCATCGTCAAGCTACCGGTGATTGGTCACGGGTGACATCTCCTCTTATGGGCAATGTCGTAGGCCCCAGCACCAACTTTTGGGGGAGGGGTAGACTGCAAGCTTAATCCAAACAACGCCCTTGGGTGGTGGGTATGGACGTTAGGCTTAGCCCCGCCTTCGTTTGCGTTGGTTGACCGGGGATATGGCGGGATGATTGTTCGTTGGTAAGCAGCGCAGCTATGAAAGGGGACCCATGTCTTTCCAAATTGCCGCGATCAACAGCCTCTCATCTGTCCAAGCAAATCGGGACGGGTAATGAGAGCGTATACGCTTAGAATAGCGAATGGGCCGACTGTCAGTTGGCGGGCAATAGAGTGCTGGGGCGCCGGCCTATGCCTTTTTCTTCAGACAGGCGCGCTTTTCCCGCTCATGCTGGCGGATGCCGACGGAGGCCTGAGCGATCATGCCAGGTCTATACTGCGTCTGCTTTGTTTACCGGTATACGGGTTTACATTGCTGATGCTGGCACGAAATTCTCCGCAATTCATCATAGCGCTGAAGCGAAATTGGTTTGTCCCCCTGATGGTCGCCATGCCCTTCGTGTCTGTCTTCTGGTCGGTTGGCCCGTCGACGACTTTCAGGCGTGCCATCGGCCTGCTCTTCACCGTACTTCTGGCCTATGTGTTGGCCATACGCTTTACACCGAGGCAGTTGCTTCTCATCGCATTTGCCACCTTCGGAACATGTATCGTCCTTAGCCTGTTGCTTCTTCTAGTGTCACCGGGGCTCGCTCGCATGCCCACGGACAGCGCGGTTCGCGGCATATTCATCCACAAGAACAGCCTTGGTTGGTACGCCGGCATGATGATACTGGTGTCGACCGCCATCGTAATGGACGGCAATCCAGGCTTGCGGCGAGCAGCTTTGATCTTGCTGATGGCGGGCGGGGCTTGTCTCTTCCTTTCCGGATCGATGACCGCGACAATTGCGACGGTATCGGCATATTGCCTGATCGGCTTCTACTCCATGTTGCAGCGAATCCGTGGCGTCGGTCGCATTGTCTTCATCCTGTTTTTCGTTCAAATCTTCGTCGGGATCCTCCTTTTGCTTCACGAGTTCTTGGTCCCATTCCTTGAGGCGCTTGGCAAGGATGCCACTCTGACGGGTCGAGTGCCCTTGTGGGAGCTGGTCGATGGTCAGATCGCCGATCATCTGCTGCTCGGCTTCGGCTACCAAGCGTTTTGGACAGAGGCGAATCCCGAAGCCTGGATTATCTGGTCAAAGATCCAATGGATGGCTCCCCACGCCCATAATGGATTCCGCGATACGCTGCTGAGCTTCGGAGCAAGCGGAATGACTTTGTTCGCTCTGATGCTTTTGCAGGCACTCCGCCAAGGCGCGGCCCTCCAATGCGGGGACCCGCGTTATGGCTGGCTCTGGTTGAACGTCTTCACGGTTGTGATTTTGGTGATGAACCTGACCGAGACAATCTTCCTGATCCAGAATGACGCGATTTTCATTCTGTTCACAACGGCCATCATCATGTTCTCTCTATACAAGCCTGTTGTTGCTTCGACGGCCCCCGGCCGGCAATTGCGAGCACCGGCCCGCAGCAAAACGGCGGAGCTGCAAATCTCATGAGGCTGCGCTTCGCACCGATCTTGAGCATTTTGCTTGCGATGCTCTTTCCGCAGCCGAGCAAGCTGGCTCCGGTGCGCCCGGACGCAGATGCGCCCGACAGGCTGCAGACGGCGGTCAGGGAGGCAACCTGCGCGGAAGCTTCGCCGGCGACCTTTTCGGACAAGCTGAAGGGGACTTCACTGAGCAACATAATGACCGGAACATCCGCGCCCCGGGCAGTATTCTATGTCTCTCCCGATGGCAAAGACACCTGGAGCGGGCACCTTCCTAAAGCAAATTCTCGGCGTACAGACGGTCCTTTTGCCAGTATTGAAAGAGCGCGGGATGCTGCGCGCCAGAAGGGCGGCCAGAATACGATCGCAATGGGCAATGGGGATTACTATCTCGCTGAACCGATAGTCTTCGATGCTCGCGATGCGGGCCTGATCATCGCGGCGAGATGCAACGAGGCGCCGGTTCTGCACGGCGGCCCGATCGTTCGCAATTGGACGGCGCAGGACGATGGTCGCTGGAAGGCGTCACTGAAGTTGCCTGCGGGCCGGGATCTGGGCGATCTTTTCGTCGGCGGCGCGCGCCAGACGCAGGCTCGCTTTCCCAACGCTCCACTCGATGGAGATCCGCGCAAAGGGTGGCTTTTCGCGGCTAAGTGCACGCAGGACGACGACTTATGGCATGGTAACACGCGTTTTTGCTTCCATGCCGGCGATCTTCCGATCTCAAAAAATGCAGCAGGCCTTGTCGCCCACATCGTTGGTGGTTTTCACCCCGGCAGCCAGTGGGGCAGTGATACCCTCCCAGTGGTTTCAGTCGACACCGCGAACCGGGCGATAAATACCCAAGGCACCGGCTATTTCTTCACCGCAGAAGGCAGCCGCTATTTTTTGACCGGGGCGGCAGCGCTGCTCGATGCGCCTGGGGAGTGGTGGTATGACCGCACCAAGGGTCAACTCGATTATATCCCGACCAATGGGCTACCAACAGGTTCTACGGCTGTAGCCGGCATCCTGCCGACCTTCTTCAGGCTGGATGGAGCCGACGGGATGGTTGTATCGGGGCTCCAGTTTCGGGATGGGGATCCGCGGGGCAGCGGCAAGTTCGGTACCGACACCAGAAGCTTTGGGGCCATACGGCTCGATCACTCGGATGGTGTTCGGCTGCTCGGCAACTCCATCGACAATGTCGGCGTCGGCATCCATGTTTCCGAGAGCAAAGGTGTCTTGATTGCCGGCAACGTGATTGGAGATGTGGCTGGCAACGGGATTTACGTTGGCACGACCTATGGCAGCTTCGGCAAATCCGACGGTGCCAAAATCCTCTCGAACCATATTCATGACATTGGAAGGGTCTACTTTGAAACCGCGGGCATATGGTTCCAGGCGGCCGACAGTATCAGGATCGCTCATAACCTGGTCGAAAATACTGCGCAGTTCGGTATCGCCGGCGGCTCATTGTGGGGGGCACAAGACGCAGTCCACGACGCAGTCATCGAACATAACGAGATCCGTAATGCCAATCAGCAGACGGCAGATGGCGGTGCCATCAAGCTGATGGGCGAGCAGGCAGACCTCCTGAACAGCAGCATCCGCTACAATCTGGTCACCGGGACAGGTCAACTTATGAACAGGGCCGATGGGACGTTTTGGCCTTTCGGATATGAAAATATCAATGAATGGCCGACGCCTATCAGTTGGGCGATCTACACGGATGGCAAGGCCAGTGGTGTGCGCATCGAAGGAAATACGCTCTCGGACAATATATCGGCGATCGGCATCAACGGCGGCTGGAGCAACTTGGTGACGGGAAACGTCATCACGCATGGATCGGGCGCGGCTTTTCGCGTTGATGACGGTACGGGCAGGGGTTGGCGTCCGCCATGGGCACGTCCCAATCGTATCGAGAGCAATATCGTGTCGATCGACAGTAGCAACGGGCTTGCAGCCTATGTCTACGCTCCTGACCATGGGCCTGGATACGTGCAGTTCGCGCATAACCGCTACACCGGCAATTTGAACGACAAGAGCTTCCGAATACATCCGGAGATCATGCCTTCGGGAGAATTTGGCAGTTTACAGGATCTTCAGAAGGTTGGGGCGGACACCGAAAGCGTAGTCGCGCCGCCCGAGTAACAAAAGGGCGACGCGACGAGCGATGTTCCGCACCGGCGAGATCTGCCCGAGCGGCTTGGCGACTATCGCTCGGTGAAGCGGCGCTATTACCGCTGGATCGAGATGAGGAAACTCGCCCAGCACGATTGTTGCGGCGATCGGACGACCGCCGCAACAAGTAATAGTTACAGGAGAAAATCGCCTGCGCCCACGTGGACGAGGCCCTTCAGCTGAACCTCGAAATCATGAACGCCGTCGCCGTTCAGGTCGCCCTGGATAACGGTAGCGTCGTTCGCGGATCCAGCCTGGTCGTCATAGTGCCAGGCGAGCGCGCCAGCCTTATGGTCGAACAAGGCATTCTCCTGCGCCTGGAAATGGAAGGTTCCATTGCCCAGCCCAGAACCATTCGCATCTATCGCCGCGATGTCGATCTTATCGACGCCATGCTGGAAGTCGGTGATGATGTCGCGGTTCGAGCCAGACCCGGCTTCCGTCGGTGCTTTGAAGACAAACGTATCCGCGCTGACGCCACCGGTGCTGACGCCACCGGTCATGATGTCTTTTCCGGCGCCACCGATGATGACGTCCCCGCCGGCGCCGCCATCCAGCTTGTCCGCCCCAGCCCCGCCATTGAGAACGTTGCTGCCGCCATTGCCGCCGGTCAGCACGTCGCTGTAGCTGGAGCCAGTCAAGTTTTCGATGCTGGCGATCTTGTCACCGGTGGCCTGCCCGCCCGCTGCGGCCTTGGTCGCCAAATTGACGCTGACCGCACCGGAGCCCGCATAGCTGGCCGTGTCGGTGCCATAACCGCCGTCGAGCACATCCGCGCCGGCGCCGCCCTTCAACACGTCACTACCGCCGAGACCCTTGAAGGTTTCGTTGCCGCCGTTGGACTGACCGGTATGTGGCAGGATGTCATTGCCGTTGGTGCCGGTGAATACCTTCGTCGGCGTGGTCGGTGTGGTCGGCGTTTCCGGTTGCGTTGGCGTGGTTGGCGTTTCTGGTTGCGTCGGCGCGGTTGGCGTACCCGGTTGTGTTGGCGTGGTTGGCGTTCCCGGTGTCGAGCTGGAGCCCGATTCGTAGGCACCCATGTCGACAGTTCCAACGACGCGAGCGTGGCCGTCCAGATCGACCGACCCGACGCCGTACTTGGCGGTTCCGCTGTCGATTGCCGCCGAGCCGGAGCCGAGGTGGAAGTTGTCGCTCGCTGCCCCCGAAAATTTGGGGTCGACGCCGAGCTTGTTGCCGTTCGCCGCGCTCGGCATCGCGTTGCCGCCGTCGGTCTTGACCGATGCCTGGCCGGCCGTGCCGTTGTAGGTGATGTTGTTGGCCCAGACGACGTTGTTGTTGGTGTAGCTGTCGGTCGACGTGTTATCGATCGCAGTGTTGTTCTTGTTCACCGATGGGTCCGCTACGGCGATGTTGTTGGCCCAGATGTTGTTGCTCGACGCCGAGTTGCTGAGCTCACCGCGCCAGGTGCCGCTGTTCGCCGGGTCCTGATTGTTGTGGTATGCGGTGTTGTTTTTCACCGTGACGGAGTCGCTCCAGGTAACCTGGATGCCTTTGCCGCCGTTCTCGTAGACGAGGTTATTGTCGACCAGGGTCTTGAACGTGTAGTTCGGATGACCGCTCGTCTGCGTGCTCTGGAAATCGTCGATGATGATGCCGTTGCCGTCGGTGTGCTCACCCGACTTGGTGACGTTATCGTGCGAGATGTTGTCCCGCACGATCGTCCGGTAGCCGTCGGTCGAGGTATCGCCGGTGATGTTCCGGTTCTGGTAGATCGAGATGCCCGAGAACCAGCCCGTCGACGCGTTGTTGTAGGTCTCGTTGCCTTCGATGCGAATGAAGTCCGACTGGTTGAACTGGATGCCCGACTCGCCGCTGCCGTGGACCTTGTTGTTGAGGATCTGGACGTGGTGGGCATTGTTCGCTTCGATGCCGTCGCCTTTGGCGCCGCCGATGTCAAAGCCGTCGATTGTCACGTAGTTGGCGTTGACACTGATCGCGTTCCACGAGCCCGCGGGCGGCCGGATCAGCGCCCCGCCGGGCACTTCCGAGCGCAGCGTGATGTCGGCTGCCGCCGAGCCGTCCGTGTCGATGTTAATAGCTTCGTTGTAGGTCCCCGCCTTCACCACGACCTCGTCGCCGGGTCTTAGGTTCGCCGACATCGCCTCGCTGATCGTGCGGAAGGGAGAGGAGGTACTGCCGTTACCGCCGCTGCTGCCAGTTGTCGCTACGTAATATGTTGTCATGGTCTTGTTCCTCAACCCCCGCCCGTTAATATTTGTGGTTAATCCAGCGTTACGGCGGCAGGTTATAGGGTGACATTTTTGAGGGCGCAACAGCAACGCAACAGTAAGTGCTTGAGAAGCATAGCCTTATTGCTGCCACAATATCCGAATCGATCCAAAGTTACGTTTTGAAATATTTGGTGAATTTGGAGTCGCCCAAAATGTGGCAGTATTAATATCTCGCTTGCCGGGAGTTATTCTTTCTGCAACCAGAGCGATATGCATCCATTGAAAACTTTAGAAAAATCTGATGGGCGTGGCTGGATTGCTCCCGCCAAATGCGGAATCGACATTTTTTTCTGAATTCGGCAATTTTTTGGGCAGCATCGCCTTACGATTGATGCTGATCGAGATGGTAATGGGGAGGTCGACCGTATCGATTCGGCCAACCCATTGCCCAGCATTTCAAGCGCCACCGCTTTCCCGCCGAGATCGTCTGGCATGCGGTGTGACTACACCTTCCGTTTCCGCTGATGTCGACAATCTGCTTGCCGAGCGTGATATCGATGTCTCGTTCCAGGCCGTGTCTGAGTGGGCGACCAAGTTCGGCCGCTGGTGCGAGACCTCGGAACGGTGGCGGGGAAGTCCTCTTTATGAAATCCAGCTTGCTCCGTCGGCTGACCCGGCTTGGATCGATCCGGTGTGCAAGATGCATGCACCATATTCATCTCATAAGCGTGCCGCCCCGCAGGGTCCCTGGTTTTTCTCGCCGCGTTGTAAAGAAGCATATCGACGGTTCTGCCGCAGACTATGAGTTGCCCCGGTCGCAGTAAACGGACAGGGGACAACTGTTTAACTCGGATGGCAACGGTGATGGCGGCGAGCTTGGCCAATCCCATGACGTTCACGAGCAGTTTGTCGTATCGGGTTGCGGCGCGTCGAAACTGTTTGAGCTTGCTGAAGAAGCGCTCGATGCACTTGCGCTCCTTGTAGAGGTCTGCGTCGCGGGCGCGCTGCACTTTCGGTTGCGCTTTGGCGCGATGGCGAGCCGCGTTCGGCTTTGCCGAGGTCAAACCGCTCTTTCGGGACAGCGCTCATCAAAAAGAGCAGCCTGGCAAGCAGCTGGGGTACATCGCCTTACTTCGAATATGTAACCTATCTCGGCGTAAGACGTAGAAACATGAAGTCTCTTCTACGTCCAATAGTTAGAGACGCAAGTATGGAGGCAATCGTCTTGGCAGCATATTCTGATGACAGTTTAGATCGCGAAAGCGTAGGTCATGAGAAAGCAATCAGCAGACAGAAGCCAAGATTCAGTTCTCAACCAAACGAGTTCTTTGGAATGTATTAATGTCCTTGGTGTTCGCATTTCGGCAGTTAATCTCAAGAGTGCCACCGGATTTATTCAAAAAGCGATCGAAGACGGCAGGAAGGAATATGTGTGCGTTCGCGACGCGCACGGCGTGGTCCGGTGTCAAGATGATCCCGAGCTCCGGTCGATACATAACCGGGCTTTCCTCGTAACACCCGACGGCATGCCGTTGGTATGGGCATTGAAGCGTGCCGGTCATGCGGAAAGCGACAGGGTCTATGGACCTGACCTGATGTTATCCGTTTTCGATGCCGGCAGCTCCAAGGGCTTGCGCCACTTCCTTTATGGCGCAACGGCCGAAACGCTCGAACAGCTGCAGGCGCGCCTTCTCGCAAAATTTCCGCAAGCTCGGATCGTCGGCTCCTATGCGCCACCTTTTCGCAAACTGTCGCCGCGGGAGGAAACGGAGATTGCTGACCAGCTCAATCGATCGGGCGCCGATATCATCTGGGTCGGGCTGAGCAGTCCAAAGCAGGAACTCTGGATGGCGCGCATGCGCGATCGTCTGGAAGCATCGATGCTCATCGGTGTCGGAGCCGCATTCGATTTCCACGCCGGCCTCAAGCGGCAGGCTCCAAGGATCATTCAAAGAAGCGGCTTCGAATGGGCGTTTCGTCTTTTATGCGAGCCGCGACGGCTGTGGCGGCGCTATGCGGTCGTCGTGCCGACGTTCATCTCACTGACGGCATTCCAGAGACTGGGGCTTCGAAAGTTTCCGATCGAAGACGCGGTTTTTGGACCAAGCGCGCCAAAAGAAGCAGCTGCAAAGGTGTAAAGCCATCATGTCCTTATTTGCGTCGCCAGCAATGACACCGAGGCCGCCGAAGGCAGCCACCTCAAATGACATGACGTCGCGGGCGATTGCGGCAGGTTCCGTGCCGCCCATAGCAGCTAAGACCGCCGATCCCTTTGACCGGGCAGGGCTGTATATGCCCGTCGCACTACGGAGTCGGCTTCCTCGGCTTGCAACCTCGTCCTTCCTGGTCGCCGGCGACATTGCAAGCTATTTGGTTGCCTACTTTGTTGTCCTGTCCTTTTTCCCCAGTGGTTTGGAGGGCACGCTGGCGGAGCGTACGTTCACGATCGCAGCATTCGCCGCGATTATTCTTTACACATCGGCCGGCCTCTATCCTGGGTATCGGTTGCATGACCATGAACATCTGCGGCGGCGCACTGTCGCTGGCGTCAAGGTGGCTGTCCTGGCGGCGTTTGGAGCAATTATCCTGCCGGAGGGGGAACGACTGCTGCTTGCCGTCATTGGGTTCCTCGCTCTCGGGCTGATTGTTCAGCCATTTGGGCATTGGCTTGCACGGAGCCTGTGCTGGAAACTTGGAATCTGGGGGGAGCGCGCGGTTGTCATGGGGGGAGGCGACCTTACTCCCGCTCTCGTGGCGCATTTCAAGAGCCACTGGCAGTATGGCATCAGGCCGGAGGCCATCTCCCTCGATAGTTTGGAGGCATTGCCCGATGGCGGGCCATCCATTGCCGTGATTGCGGGCGCCACAGGCGCGCTTGCATCCGATTTGGCGGCGATGCGTCGGAAGTTCGCCGAAGTTATTTTGCTGTCCGATACGCCGAGCCTCAAGGTAAGCGGATTGCGACCTGCGGATGTCGGCGGAGAGATCGGTATTCGCCTTATCAACAGTGGGAGTTCAATCAACTCGGACTTGGTTCGCCGGATCCTCGATCTCGCAATCGCCATCCCTGCATCGATTGTCGTCGCCCCATTCATCGCGTTTGCAGCGGCTGCAATCTATGCCATTGATCCAGGCCCTGTCTTCTTCCGGCACACCAGGGAGGGGCGGTCCGGCAAGCCGGTGCACGTCCTCAAATTGAGGACGATGTATCAGGATGCAGAGCAGCGCCTCGAAGCAGTCTTCCGAGATGACCCTAACATGCGCGCCGAGTGGTTGAGCCATTTCAAGCTCAAGGACGATCCGCGCGTCCTTCCGGTTATAGGACATATGCTGCGCTCTTCGAGCATCGACGAGCTGCCGCAATTGGCAAACATCATTGCGGGGCAGATGGCCATCGTCGGACCGCGTCCGTTTCCAGAATATCACCTCTCAGCGATGGATAGCGAATTTCGTGACAAGCGGCGTTCAGTAACACCGGGGCTGACGGGCCTCTGGCAGATATCCGAACGAAGCAATGCGGATATCGAACTGCAGCAGCAACTCGACGAGTTCTACATCGACAACCGGTCCCTGTGGCTCGATTGCCAAATTCTTCTCAGCACAATCCCTGCGGTGTTCAAACGCAGGGGAGCCTACTAACCATCCTCGCTTCCGCGAGGCAACCGTCAACAACGGAGCACACTAATGCACGGACAAAAGCGAGTTATGGTAACCGGCGGCACCGGATTTCTGGGATCATTCCTGTGCGAAAGACTTTTGCGAGAGGGCAATGACGTTCTCTGCGTGGACAATTACTACACCGGTTCGCGCGACAATGTACTGCACCTTCTCGACGATCCCCGCTTTGAGATTCTTCGTCACGACATCACCTTCCCGCTTTATGTGGAGGTCGACGAGATTTACAACCTCGCCTGCCCGGCATCTCCGGTCCACTATCAATTCGATCCCGTGCAGACCGTGAAGACCAATGTGCACGGGGCCATCAATATGCTCGGCCTGGCCAAACGCACCAAGGCGAAGATCTTCCAGGCATCCACGAGCGAAGTTTATGGCGATCCGGCAGTCCACCCGCAGCCGGAGGAGTATCGGGGCAGCGTCAATCCCATAGGCCCGCGGGCATGTTATGACGAAGGCAAGCGGTGCGCAGAGACGCTGTTCTTCGACTATCATCGTCAATATGGCGTGGAAATTCGGGTGGCGCGGATCTTCAATACCTACGGGCCGCGCATGCAGACCAATGACGGCCGCGTCGTCTCCAATTTCATCGTTCAGGCGCTTCGAAACGAGCCGATCACCATCTTTGGCAACGGCAGGCAAACACGATCGTTCTGCTATGTGGACGACCTGATCGACGGCTTTATCCGTCTGATGGCGGCGCCCGCTGGGGTTACAGGCCCCATCAATCTCGGCAACCCCGGAGAATTCCAGGTCCGTGAATTGGCAGAAATGGTGGTCGAAATGACCGGATCGAAGTCCGGCATCGTCTTCAAGGATCTGCCAGTTGACGATCCGACACAGCGCAAGCCCGATATCAGCCGCGCAACGCAAGAACTCGGCTGGCAGCCGAAGGTGAACCTTCGTGAGGGGCTTGAGAGAACGATCGCTTATTTCGAGTGGAAGCTTTCCGGCGGTGTAAGGAACAGGCTTGGCACCCAGTCCTCGCAAGAGGCTTATCCGCATCTGGCGGCTGCGAACGTCGAACTCACTGCTCCTGAAGCCATTCGATAGGGACATGAATAGCACCGTTGATGATCGAAAACCGCGGCTCGTTTTTTTTCAATGGGACCATCAGCCCAATGCGAACGCGGCCGGTTACCTGCTGCTGCACATGCAGCAGCAGGTCAAATGCCTCGCAACACATTTCGATGTCGTCGTCATTAACCGCGACTGCGATTATGCAGAGATATGCGCCAGGTACGAACCGGATCTGACGCTGTTTGAAAGCGGTTATCGGTCGCATGGCTCGCGTCGGATAAAAATCACCAACACCAATACCCATATCGCCGTTCCCAAGCTTGGCCTTCATAACGCCGACGCATGGTGCGATCGACGCGCGGGCTTCCTTTCCGATATGGAGCAGTGGGGCATCGAGGCGTATTTCGCGATCGCAACGATGGCTCCGGAATATATGCCGGCGGTGAAGGAGAATCTGTTCGTCTGGCCAAATTTCATCGATCCCGAAGTCTACCACGACTATGGCCAGCAAAAGGTCATCCCGGCCATGCTCACAGGTCAGGCCTACGGCCTTTATCCCTGGCGACAGACGGTCTTTCCGATAATCCGCGACCGTTACCCCTGCCTGGTCTCGCCGCAACACGCCTATGAGAGCAAGCTAGCTTCCCAGCTCCTGTCTGGAGAGGCTTATGCGCGCGCGCTCAACGCGAGCCTCATCGTCCCCACATGCGGCACTATGGGCGGCGAGGTCGTGCGCAAGCATTTTGAGATTCCCGGGGCAAAGGCCTGTCTCGTGACGGAACGCACGGCAGCCGTGGAGGCAGCCGGCTTTGTCGACATGGAGAACTGTGTCTTTGTTGACGGGCGCAACGTCGTCGAGCGACTGGATTACCTTTTTGCCCACCCCGACGAAATACGGCGTATCACGACAGCAGGTTACAGTTTGATCCATGCGCGTCATACACTGATCCACAGGCCGCAAATATATCAGTGGTTCATGCTGAACAAGGGCCTGCAGTTCGGCGAAAAGATCATCCAGTCCGGCCCGTTCGGCGATCTTACAAAGGTCCCGCGGATCTCCAAGCAAGAGAGCATCCATATCGTGGGGGAAGCGAGCGATCGCGCTTTACTGAAGCAGGGCGACCTGCTTCTCGAGCAGGGCAGGGTGGAGGAGGCGAAGCACTGCTACGCACGCTGCCTGGATTATGTATCGTACCTCCCCGAAGCTAAATTCCGCCTTGCCATTTGTGCGTTGCAGGAGGGCGACGCCGAGCGCGCCTATGACCTTCTGGTGGACCTAGTCAAGGTGACCATGACCGAATATGGGGCACTCAACCCGGATCCGGTCGAGTGGGCGTACTTCCTTCTCGCTTTGATCTGCAGAGGCCAGTTTGAGCGGGCGCGGAGGCTGCAAGATTTCTATCCATCTCTATCCCACGACGAATTCAGGCGCGCGCGCCTCGTCATCGCGCAACTCGGTCGCTCAGGCGATGGGGTCGTCTCGGGACGGTATGGCAGCGATCGAAAAAGCATTCATCAGCTTCCCGATCGGAGCGATTCCGATTGGCTTGCATGGTTCTCCGATATTCTTGAGCGGTGTCAGCAGCCAGATCTTGCAAATGTTCTTCGTCACGCTCCCGTCGGCCGAAGCGGCGCCGGCGAGAAAGTAACATTTCTACACTTCAAACGTGATGCTGGTTGGCGTCTGCGACTATATTCAGGCGCCGATGGCCTGATGGTCAGACTGCGCCTGAATGGCCTGAGGCCGAATGTACCGCCGCTGCCTGAGTTCCGATACTTCTGGCATCTTGCGCGGCGTCTGGTCCCCCATTCGCGGAGAGGCCCGTTGCGCAGGATCCGAACGGCGCTTTCCAGGCTTCCAATGGGCACCGGCAATTAGCTGTGAGCGCACATGCAGACAGCCTCACCTGGAGAGGCGTGCATGACAAACTTCTCCGGTGAGGCTGAAGATGCAATCGGGGACTCGGTGGCGTATTTGTCGCGCAGCCACCGAGCATGTTTAGAGCGAGAATGCGCTCGTGATGCGATGCAAGATCTGATCGGCCGACGCATCAGCACAGGCTGTTTGTCGCAGAGCCGCCCGAAAGAAAAAGATCGTTGAGCTTGAACACGACTTCCGTTCTGTTCGTCGCTTTGACCTTTTTCATAATATTGCGAACATGCACCTTTACAGTGCTTTCTCGCAGGTTGAGCTCATAAGCGATAATTTTGTTTGCCTTTCCGCGTCGGAGCGCCTCCACGACTTCGACTTGACGATCCGTGAATATGCCGGCTAGCGGGCGTGCGGTCGAATTGCTCGAGTCCAGCAAGTGACGCATGGCGAACAGAGCGCTTGCAGGCACAAAAATTCCTCCTGCCACCGACAGCGCGATCAGCTCCATACAGACACTGACGCTGACTGAGGCGGGTATGAACCCTTTGGCTCCGTACTCAAGTGCCCTAACGATTTGACCGAAATCGTCGCTATCGGCCAATACGATGAGTGGCGTCGATGCGAATTCCGACGAAAGCTTCCGGATTTGCTCCGAAACGGCCGGTTCATCGATCTTTTTGCCGCCGACGTTCAAAAGGATTGCCGAAAGCGGAGGATATTCGTCGCGCTTCTGCTTCCACTCCTCAATTGATCCAAAGGCCAAAATCTGCAAATCCGCTTTTTGGGCAGCCATGCATTGCGCCAGGCATTGACGATCGAGCTCACGATTATCGAGAATGACAAGCGAATGCGTGTGTCTTCCCGGCGCGGCAGATGTGTTCGGATTATCTATCCTGAGGGGAAGAGCTACGTTCTCCTGCCTGAGGTCCAAATTCGGTATAAGTGCTGAATTCACAGCTTACCCTCCCCTAACACGTTACGCTCAACTAAGACCCGAGTACCAACCCCTCTCAATACGGGGGTTTAGGAAACTCTAAAGTAGGAATCGAATACCACAATTCGCCGAGCGTTACAGTAGCTAATATAGGCTAAGTACTACACAGATTCCATAAATGGATAAGATGTTGAAGATAAGCCTGAGTATAGACCTAGGTCTTACTAGAGAGCTTGCGGGATAGTCTCTGTTGTTGCGTCGCCGTTTGGCGATGAACCCCTAAATGCATGGAAACCATCGCTGTCTCCGACGTAAGCAGCCGACGAGTGCGGGGGGTAACCCCACCACCAATGATGGTCAGGGGCATAAACCAGGGCGTAAGTCGTCTTAAGTAGATACGCCTTTCGGCGGATAAGCTTAAACGTTTTGTTTCTTTACTCAGATGAAGAAAACAATTCTCTTTGGAATGGAGAGAAGTATTTCTCCTGTTGGTGTGAAGCCTTGGACGCAATCGAACGATTATTTGTTTGACTGAAAATCGGGCCTGTTAGGAGTAGGGAGTTTGCAGGGATGATTGCATCAAACGTCAAGCTGGGTGAAGGCAGCGTCATCCACCATCGAGATCTTGTGAATCTCTACGGCTGCACGATCGGAGCAGGAACCCGCATCGGCACCTTCGTCGAGATTCAGAAGAACGTCATCGTCGGAGAAGACTGTAAGATCTCCAGCCATTCCTTCCTCTGTGAGGGCGTGACCCTGGAAGATGGTGTGTTCATAGGCCACGGGGTCATGTTTACGAACGACACCTACCCGCGCGCCGTCAATCGAGATGGCAGCCTGCAGACGGAGGCCGACTGGATTCTCATCCCCACGCTTGTCAAGCGCCACGCATCGATCGGCAGCAACGCCACCATTCTGCCCGGCGTGACGATCGGAGAGGCTGCCCAGGTCGGAGCGGGAGCGGTTGTAACAAAGGACGTGCCGGATGGCGCCATCGTCGCGGGCGTTCCAGCCAGGGTTATCGGCCGTGTCAATGACGGGCCAGTCGACATGCACGCGTTGGAGGGAATGTGATGATCGGCATCGCTGTTGTTGGGTATGGATATTGGGGGCCGAATCTGGTTCGCAACATCTCGGAGGCAGCCGGAGCGCACCTCGTTTCTGTCTGTGATCTCAATGTTGACCGGTTGGCGGCTGTCAAAAGCCGCTACCCCGCCGTGACGATCACCGATGATTTCGAGGAAGTGCTGCGTGATCCAAGAGTGGATGCCATCGCTATCGCGACGCCGGTCTTCACCCATTTCAAGCTCGCAATGCAGGCTATGATGGCCGGAAAGCATGTCTTCGTCGAAAAGCCGATGGCATCGACGACGGAGGAAGCTTCGCGGATGGTCGAAGAGGCCACACGTCGACGCCTCGTGCTGGCGGTGGATCACACCTTCGTCCATACCGGCGCCGTTCGCAAGATGCGTGAACTGGTCGAGAACGGCTTGGGGGACATGTATTATTATGACTCGGTTCGGGTCAATCTGGGGCTCTTTCAGCATGATGTCAGCGTCATCTGGGACCTCGCGGTCCATGATCTCTCCATCCTGGACCATGTCGTGCAGGAAAGGCCGGTGGCTGTTTCAGCGACAGGCATGAGCCATGTACTCGGCGAGCCGGAAAACATCGCCTACCTGACGCTCTTCTTCGAAAGCAAGCTCATCGCACACATCCACGTCAATTGGCTGGCGCCGGTCAAGGTGCGCCGCACGCTGATCGGTGGCAGCAACAAGATGATCGTTTACGACGATCTGGAGCCCAGCGAAAAAATCAAGGTCTACGACAAGGGCATCACCCTGAACCCCAATTCTCAGGCTTACGGCGAGAAGGTGCATCAGATGATGGTCGGCTACCGCAGCGGCGACATGTGGGCGCCCAAGCTCGATATGACCGAAGCACTGAAACGCGAACTGGATCAGTTCGTCGAGTGCATCGAGCAGAATTCGCGGCCCATTACGGACGGCCATGCCGGCCTGCGCGTCGTTCGGATTCTGGAAGCAGCAAGCCGGTCGTTGGCCCAGCGCGGTCGCATCATCGAGCTCGAAGAGGCGAGGCGCATCGCATGATCCCGTTCCTGGACATTAAGGCACAGTATCAATCAATCAAGGGTGAGATCGACGCCGCCGTGCTCGGCGTCCTCGCCTCGGGGCAATACGTATTGGGCGACGAGGTCGCGCATTTCGAGCAGGAATTCGCAGATTATTGCAACGTCAAGCATGCGATAGCCGTCAACACCGGAACGAGTGCCTTGCATCTTGCCCTGCTTGCGGCGGGCGTTGGTCCCGGCGATGAGGTCATTACCGTGCCATTCACGTTCGTCGCAACCGTGTCGGCTATCTGCTACACGGGCGCACGGCCCGTGTTCGTCGATGTTGAGCCCGTGGCACTCACGATGGATCCGGCGGAAGTCGAGGCAAAGATTACTCCCCGGACCAAGGCCATTGTTCCCGTCCATCTCTACGGTCAAATGGCCGATATGGACGCGATCAAGGCAATTGCCGAGCGCCACGGGATACCCGTCATCGAAGACGCCTGCCAGGCCCATGGCGCGCAATACAAAGGCCACCGCGCCGGCAGTATCGGCCTATCCGGCTGCTTCAGCTTCTATCCGGGCAAAAACCTCGGCGCCTGCGGCGAGGGGGGTATGGTCGTTACCAATGACGATGATCAGGCCAAGACGATGCGCATGCTGCGAGACTGGGGTCAGGAGCAGCGCTATCACCATCTGCTGAAGGGCTTTAACTATCGCATGGACGCCATTCAAGGCGCGATCCTGCGTGTCAAGCTCCGGCACCTTGAAGCTTGGACCGAGGCGCGTCGCACGCATGCGCGCCGCTACTCTTCGCTGCTTGCCGGATCGACGGTTTTGACGATCCCTGTCGAAGCATCCGATCGGCGTCACGTCTATCATGTCTATGCCATAAGAAGCCGTGATCGCGATGGACTTCAACGCCTGCTCAGCGCGGAAGGCATTCCGTCCGGGCTCCATTATCCCATCCCTGTTCATCTGCAGAAAGCCCATGCCGACCTTGGTTACCAGGCCGGGGATTTCCCGGTCTCGGAAGCCGCGGCACGGGAGGTCCTCTCGCTGCCGATCTATCCAGAGATGCCTGTACGACACGTTGACCAGGTGGTCGCCGCGCTGGAGTACGCCTATGTCAGTTAACCGCGCCGGCGAGGCTCGACTGGTGCAGGCGGTCCATGGTCGCCATGAAAGGCCGGCAGATCCTGGCTACCAAACTGGGTTGGTCGAAGAACTCAGACAATCATACGGGCGCGCTGGCCTGATAGACCTCTATGGTCGTTTCGCCACAGGCGACGGGGTCGTCGACACACTGATGCGCAAAGCCATCTGGCAAGCGATCGCGCGGAGCTGCGGCACGGGACTGCAGGTTGCGGGCGGCGCCGGTTTCAAACATCCGGAAACGTTTGAAATCGGCAATGGCGTGTTCATCGGCGCTCAGGCCTATATCCAGGGCCGCTTCGACGGCACTTGCGTGATCGGCGACAATGTCTGGATCGGCCCGATGGCTTATTTCGACGCACGCGACCTGGTTATCGAGGATTGTGTCGGCTGGGGCCCTGGCGCCAAGGTGCTTGGCTCGACCCACACCGCGCTGCCGGTGGATGTGCCGATCATTCGCACCGATCTCGAAATCAAGCCGGTCCGCATCGGCGCATGGGCCGATATTGGAACGAACGCAACGATTCTTCCCGGCGTGAGCATCGGAAAAGGGGCGATCGTCGGAGCGGGTGCAGTCGTTGTCTCCGATGTCGAACCGTTTTCAGTCGTGGCGGGTGTGCCGGCGAAGTTCATACGCTGGCGCACGGAAGCCGATCCTGTGCTGGATTTATCGCATGGAGGAAGATCGTGAGAAATCAACGGGTACTCATTACCGGCGGAGCCGGCCTGATCGGGTCGCATATCGCCGATCTCGTCGCATTGGAGAAGCCGCGGGAGATTATCATCCTCGACAACTTCGTGCGCGGACGCCGGGACAATCTCAGCACGGCAATAGGTGGCGGGTCCGTCAACATCATTGAAGGAGATATCCGTGACAGAGCCTTGTTGGCGAGAACCTTCGAGGGCGTGGACATCGTCTTTCACCAGGCGGCCATCCGCATCACGCAATGCGCCGAAGACCCACGGCTTGCCTTCGATGTACTGGCCGAAGGCACGTTCAATGTTCTCGAAGCTGCCGTAAAGGCAGGTGTGTCGAAAGTCGTCGCTGCCTCTTCTGCCTCTGTGCTGGGTTTGGCCGAGAGCTTTCCGACCACCGAAGCGCATCATCCCTATAATAACAGGACGATCTACGGGGCGGCCAAGACGTTTAACGAGGGGCTGCTTCGCAGCTTTGCGGAGATGTACGGCCTGCGCTATGTGGCGCTGCGCTATTTCAACGTATACGGGCCGCGAATGGACGTTTACGGCGCCTATACCGAAGTGCTGATCCGCTGGATGGAGCGTCTGGCGACCGGAATGCCACCCCTCATCTATGGAGACGGCAGCCAGACGATGGACTTCGTCGATGCACGTGACATCGCCCGGGCCAACCTGCTGGCTGCGAAGAGCGATGTCACCGATGAAGTGTTCAATGTCGCGAGTGGTAGGGAAATAAGCCTCCGGGAACTCGCGCAGATGCTGAGCAGCATCATGGGGGTCTCACTCGAACCGCAGCACAAAGAAGCCCGCGCGGTAAACGGCGTAACCCGTCGTCTTGCCGATATCAGCAAGGCCGAGAAACTCCTGGGCTTCAAAGCGGAAATATCGATGGAACAAGGGCTTCGCGACCTTGTCGCCTGGTGGAAGATGAAGACCGATGCGGCAGGAGGCCAAGCTGCATGAGCCCGTCGCTACCTGTAGTTCCAGTTGCCAAGCCCGTTCTCGGAGAGGAGGAGGCGGAGGCTGTTCGCCGCGTTATTCTATCAGGATGGGTGACGCAGGGGCCGGAAGTTGCCGCTTTCGAGAGTGAATTCGCTGCCTTTGTCGGCGCTGCACATGCCTGCGCCGTCTCAAACTGCACGACCGCACTGCATCTCGCCTTGATGGCGGTAGGTATCGGTGCCGGTGATGAAGTCATTACGGTCAGTCATTCGTTCATCGCAACCGCGAACGCCATCAGATACTGCGATGGCGTGCCTGTCTTTATCGACATCGAGGCGGACGGTTACAATATCGACCCTAGCCTGATCGAAAGGGCAATCACGTCCCGGACCAAGGCAATCCTGTGCGTTCATCAGCTCGGCATGCCTTGCGATCTTCGCCCTGTCGTTGAGATCGGGAAGCGCCTCTCGATACCGGTCATCGAGGATGCGGCGTGCGCAACGGGAAGCGAAATCCTTTGGGATGGAAATTGGGAAAAAATTGGCAAGTCGCATGGCGACATTGCCTGCTTCTCCTTCCACCCCCGTAAGGTCGTCACGACCGGTGATGGTGGCATGTTGACTACGGCCAATCCCGAGTATGACCGAAAATTTCGCCTCTGGCGCCAGCATGGCATGAGCGTCACCGACGCCGTCCGTCACGGCTCGAGGCAGGTGATCTTTGAAGACTATGATGAACTAGGCTACAACTACCGCATGACTGACCTTCAGGCGGCGGTCGGACGGGTGCAACTGCGGCGGCTGCCGGAGCTGATTGCGCAGCGCCGGCGGCTTGCCGAGCAGTATATAGAGCGCCTGTCCACGATCCCTAGGCTAACGCTGCCAATCGAGCCCGGCTGGGCTCGCAGCAACTGGCAGAGCTTTTGTGTGAGATTGCCTGATGCTGTCGACCAAAGGGCGGTCATGCAAGCGCTGCTCGATCAGGGGATATCCACCCGGCGCGGTGTGATGAACATCCATCTGGAGGGGGCCTATTCGGGCCAAAGTTCCCATCGTGCTGCCACAAGTCTGAAGCGAAGCGTGGCAGCGCAGCGGCAAACGATAATCCTACCGCTTTATGCTCAGATGACGGATCTCGACATCGTCAGGGTTGTCGAAGCACTTCGAAGCTCATTGGCTGAGGCGGCCAGCATACCCGCCGCCGTACAGCACGATCGGGACATCGCGCTTGTATGATTTCCTGATTGCGTGATGCAATCCTCGTTGTGCCGCAGGGCCTAATGCGCATCGCCTCGATGCGCATTTTTTATTAGGCAAATTTCGCGATCCATCCTCTGATCACTGCGGGCATCATCTCGGGCGGAAGAAGCTGGATCAGCATGCGCAGCGAGTAGATCCCCGTCAGAGCTACGGCCAAGGCGCCGATGCCTATCGCCGGCCATAACGGCAAGACCCAAAATGCCGAAAATACCAACACCGATGCAGGCAGGAAAAGCAGCACGTGCCTGCGGTTGGCTGCGGACCCGCGGAAGCCGGTAAGCCGCCGCACGATCACGTAAATGAGGA
This sequence comes from Rhizobium sp. PEPV16, assembly GCF_008919455.1. NCBI lineage: Bacteria > Pseudomonadati > Pseudomonadota > Alphaproteobacteria > Hyphomicrobiales > Rhizobiaceae > Rhizobium > Rhizobium sp. PEPV16. The sequence goes on along the minus strand of NZ_VSZV01000355.1, from coordinate 21,069 downwards.
TGCTATGCCAGACGTAGAGGCCGAAAAACGCCATGCCGGCTCCTGGCGTACCGAACTTCGATACGAAGTGCCATGCCAGCCCTACATGCACGAGCGTGGCCGCCACCTCCGTCCAGAAGAAAATGGCTTGGGCACGCTTCGCCAAGATGATGAAACCCATCGGCCAGGCGATGATCCTGAGCATCATGCCAAGGCAGATCCATCGCAAGAGATCCACCGCCCCATGAAACTCCGAAGAATAGAACAGGCTCATCATGAGCGGCGCCAGCGTCAACGTGGCGAGCAGACCAGGGCCGGCAAGAAGGATGCTGATTTCCATCTGTTCATTGACGAGGCGGTTGCATTCGGCGTGATTGTCCGCAGTCGTGGTCAGGCGCGGATAGAAGTCCGTTCCCATCGCCTGCAAAATGAAGCCGGCATAGAGACCGCCCAACCCCCAGGCCGCCTGATACAATCCTGCGGCCATCACGCCCCCGTCCTTCAATACGATGATGCGGATCGCATAGGCCGCGCCGAAGGTCAGAAGTCCGCTCGCCATGAACACGGCGCCGAATCTCAGCAGAGGTGCCCACTCTTGACCAAATTGGCGAGCCGACATTCGCGGCGAGTGTGCGCCTATCCGTCTGCTGTACCACCAGGTGGAGAGTGTTGTGACGGCCGCAATCGCTACGACCGACGGTGCGATCGCCTGCGCGCCGAACAGGTAAATCAGCGGGACAGTGCTCACTGTGCTGAAAAAACCTACGAGCACATTGATGCGGGCAAGATTTGCAATGCCACGTAAGCCCTGGATCAACGCCGTCTGCCCGGACGACACTATCCGGAAAAATACAGCGAGCGAGAGCAGCGCGATGCCACCGGCGTGCTGGTAGTCGCCGAAGGTGAAATCCGAGACCGGAAATGCCAGCGCTGCAAGAAGGAGCGCGCCAAGCAGGCCGAGTATTATCGATATGCGTCTTAGCGCTTTCGCCGACTGTGCGATCCTCGCTTCGTCGCCGGTACCGGCGGCCTCGGCGACCTGGCGCACCCCGCTGCCGCCCAGTCCCAGACCAGCGGCCGTTTGCGCGATATCGACGATTGACTGGTAGAGGCCCATGAGCCCCACGCCTTCTGGCCCAAGCAGAACGGCCAGGGCCTTGTTACGAATGACGCTTAGAGCGACGTTCACGAGCGAGGAACCGCCCATCAGCATCGTCGACTTGAGGATCTGGGTATAAGTCTGCCCACTGGCTGGGATCATGCGCAAAGTCATCAATTGTCCTTGGCCGCTATGCTGTGGGGCGGGATCTCCGGCGCAATGTCGCCGACATGTTGCCCAACGCCGCTTCGGAGATACGCGGCACAGGCATTGCTGTTGAGGCAGGAAGCGAATTTAAGACCTGGTCGGGTTTATGGCAGCTTGTATCAAGAGCAATTTCTCTCGCGCAGGTAGTCGGAGCGCCTTGGCGCTGGTCAATCGTCCGCTGCGAGTTCGTTTGCAATACATGCTTTTCGCGGGTCACTGGCTTGCCTGACTGGCGCGTGTTTCAGTTTCACGCGGCAGGTCGGCGGGCGCGGCCTGAGACACGCGATCCGCAATGGGGGGTCGAACGACCCTCACAACATCACCCGGGATCAGTGCCGTTGTCTCGGAGGCCTGGAACTGCCTGATTTGGCCTTCGCTTCGCCGGCTCACCGTAAACGTCAGCGGGAGCGCCTCGTCGGTGATATTCGAGCTTCCCCCTGTCGCGAGGTCATCGAGAAGCAGTTTTTGCGTCATCTCGCGCTTCAATTTGAGCTGGTCGAGACTTGCCTGTTCCGACTGCAATTCGGAAGCGACTTCGCTTCGCCGCGTATCATAAAGCCCCTCAAGATTTCGCGTTGTCTCACTGATCGCCTGACGGCCCCGCATGATGGCGGTGACAAGGTCGAGCCGATCGGAGCGGTAGGTGGTGAGCAACCGTTCCAGATCCAATTGACGCGACGAAACGGTGAGGCCTTTCGAAACCAGTGTTTTGACGCTGGTCAGCTGGTCCTCGATCGATTTGATATTGTCCTCCGAGCCCTGCACCTTCTCGCCCAGCATGCCGACTTCACTATTCAAAAGATCACGCAATTCCGTGAGCGCCTTCGACTGCCTGTCCAGCGCATTTGCGCGAGCCTGAAAAATGACCCGTTCCTCGTTGTATATTCCCGCGGCGTATTGCTGATTGACGCCGAGCGTCTGATCGAAAATTATCTCCTTTGCCCCTGTCATCTCTGCTTGGAGCCGTGCTAATTTGGCAGTGCTGCGCAGCAGGGAGTGGTCGATTTCCCGCAGCTCGCCCGCGAGTTTGATCGTCTGCGATTGCTGCAGACTTGTGGCGCGGAACGGGCCGCCGCTCATTGCCAGGGATTGCAGGACGGTAAGTCCTGAGCGGAATTTGTACTGCCCAGGCGTGGTTACGTCTCCGACGACATAGATTGGCGGGTATTCGAGAATTTCGATCGTGACTGCGGGTGGCTGAACCAATCCGATTTTTTCTTGCAGACGCTTGGCAATCTCGTTCGTGAGGCTGGTGTTATCGCGATTGCCGACGGAAACGGATCCAAGAAAGGGCAAAAAGACAGCGCCTTCATCCGAGACGGTATATTCACCGCCAAGCGCATCCCATCTTTCATATTGGCCTTTGGACTGCATCCATTGGACAATCGTCAGACGGATTTTCGTCTGCGGAGCAAAAGCAGTGTCATCGGCGAGAGCCGGCGGCACAGCTCCGGCAAGAAAGACGAGTGTACTGATGACAAGCGTCGCCGGAAAGAACACGTTAAGAACGCGATACGATAGCTTCATTTACATGTCCAGCCTGCAAAAGCGTCCTTAAACGGACACCGGTTCAATGCCTTAGGCGCTACGCGAGCATCGGGCGCCAGGTCCGAAGCCGCAATGCCAGTGTGCAATCTGGCGAAGCCTTGAGGAAGGTGGCGGTTGTTTGCATCGCCCTATCATTATTGATGAGGTGGGGGAGGGGGCTTAGCCTAAACCGAGTAGGAACATATACCTTCGGCGCGGTACAGAGGCATCGGCCCGAGAAACCACGAGGTCATGCGCGCAGGAAGAGGCGCGCTAAAGCATGTCGCGCAAAAGTGTGCAACGGTTTTGCGCTAACGACATGCGTAAAAGTAAAGTTCTAAAGCGCGACGCGCTTTAGCCGCGAAGGACAGCGATCCCTCGCCGCAGAGCCGTCGTGTTTGGATCGTTGATTTTGCAAGTCGATGATATTGACCGGCGGCGTCGCCTTATCAGTCGGCGCAAAGAAAAAGGCCTCCAAACGAACACCTTGCGTGTCTCGCCCATCACGTCGTCCATGCCAACACTGCGGTTTGCCCAAAGGATGCCGCCTGTAGAGCAAAAGGCGTAGGACCTACTCGCTTATTTTTGGGCTATCATTCAGGGCTTCGTAGCAAACGATCCCCGTAGATTCGATCCCGACAATCTCGCGAGAGAAGGCCACGCCATGTATCGCAACGCTCGCCGGTGGACATCACGCTCACTCCTGCTGGATTCGTTGGTTCCCCGATGGTTGACCGTCGGCGGAAAGGGAAGGCCTCGCAAGCCTGCCGATAAGCGCGAGGATAGTGCTCAACTTGCGACATCCGTGCAAACGGCGGATGGAAACAAGCATGATGGTACGCTTGTCGACAATCCCCACAACAACGCGGCGCTCAATGAGCATGATGTTGGACAGAGTGCGGGCGTGATCGGCGACGCGGACAGTGGGGTGGATATCAGCCACCCAGCGCCGTCCTTGCCTGCCCTGCCTGACGCTTTCGCAGCAAATCGCGAGACCGGGGTTCAAAGCGGGAACACTGCCGCGTCTCGGTTGTTCGCCCACACGCCTGGTTTTGCAGGTTTCGAGCGGGATGCGCGCGGCGTTGCATTCGGGGCGCAATCGTCCCTTTATCGCAGCTACGCTGGAATGAGCCTCATAGGCGACGATCCTTTGGCTCCGTATTTGCCGCAAAGCCCTGCACCGAGAGTTTCGGGAGAAGGATCTGCCGCGGTGACGGGCGAGCGTGCTCACTCGGGCAATGTCGTCATTCTCGAATCGAGCCCGTCAGCGCAGGCGACTGCGCATCAGACTGGCGCGGATTCACTGGCGTTTGGCATGCCCTTTGGTGTGTGCGGATGCGGCTACTTTACCTCCCCCACGCGGATTCTCGATTGGGCCCACGGCGGCGCCGTGCTTCAACAGGACGGTCAATTGCCGGGAACCAGGCTGACCGAGGGGCCGGACTTTGTATCGACGATCAAGCGGGCCATCGGCGCCTCGACCAGCGACCCGCTTCTCGATCGTAACCTGTCCCCTCTCTCGGGCTGGCGCGGGACCGCAACGTGGACGGCGGATTCGACGATCTTGAACGGATCGTTGCCAGGAGGCGGAGAAATCGGAACGGGCACCGCCACCAAGGGTATCGGCACTCTTTCCGGCTCGGTGACGACGCCACCTTCTACGCAGCGATCGTTGACGACGCAAAATCTGGCGGCCGCGGCTGCGGCCAACAACCTGATCGTGCTGGAAAACCAGAAGCAGGGTAACCCGGAGAGCGAGTGGGGCATCGACGGCGCCGGCAGCTCCAACATCGAAGGGTTTGCGACCGACATCAGCGTCGACAACGGCAAGACCATCAGCTTCAAGATCAATACCAATTCCACCAACTACCGGATCGATATCTACCGGCTCGGCTATTATGGCGGCATGGGCGCCCGCAAGGTCGACACCATTCAGCATACCGGATTGCAGACTCAGCCAAATCCGTTGCGCAACGCCTCGACCGGCACGGTGGATGCCGGCAACTGGGCTGTGTCGGCCTCATGGACCGCACCGGAGGACGCCGTATCGGGCGTCTATATCGCCAAGCTCGTGCGTCAGGATGGCACCTCCGGCCAAAATCATATCCCGTTCATCGTGCGCGACGACGACAGCCAAAGCGACATCGTCTTCCAGACGGCAGACCAGACCTGGCAAGCTTACAACGGTTGGGGTGGGGCAAACCTCTATGGCGGCAACGGCCCGGCGACGGGGCAGGGTGCGGGTCGCGCCTATGCGGTCAGCTACAACAGACCGATCGCGACCCGTGGCGGGGTTGGCACTTTTGCCGGTCCGCAGGATTATCTGTTCGGCGCTGAATATGCGGGCATCTATTGGCTGGAACAGAACGGCTATGACGTCTCCTACCTGTCGGGTGTCGACGCCGACCGCTATGGCAGCCTGTTGCTCAATCACAAGACCTATATTGATGCCGGGCACGACGAATACTGGTCTGGACAGCAGAGGACGAACGTCGAAGCCGCGCGCGATGCGGGCGTCAACCTGATGTTCTGGAGCGGTAACGAGGTCTATTGGCGCACCCGTTGGGGCAATGCCTATAGCGCCGACGGTACGCCTTATCGCACGCTGATCTCCTACAAGGAGACATTCTCGCCCACCGCGAGCATCGACCCTTCCAACGAATGGACAGGCACATTCCGTGATCCGCGCCTCAGCCCACCCGCCGTCGGTGGCGGAAACCCGGAAAACTCACTGACCGGACAGTTGTTCAAGGTCGACGATGTCGGCAGCAATCTCCAGGCGATCACTATTCCCTATGACGACGCCAACCTGCGCTTCTGGCGCAATACCAGCGTTGCCAATCTTCAGCCTGGCCAGACGGCAACGCTCACCAAGAACTATCTTGGTTACGAATGGGACGAAGCGGTCGATAACGGCTTCGATCCAGCCGGTCTTGTCAAGCTATCGTCGACGACGCTTCCGGTCAGCACCTACTTGCTCGACTACGGAAACACGACCGGCAATGCGACCTCGACCCACAATCTGACGCTCTATCGTGCGCCGAGCGGTGCATTGGTGTTCGGCGCCGGTACCGTCTACTGGACATGGGGCTTGAGCGACAATCACGATAATCAGGCGACCCCCACTGATCCCCGCGTGCAGCAGGCAATGGTCAATCTGCTTGCCGACATGGGCATTCAGCCGGGAACACTACAATCCGGACTCGTTGCCGCAACCGGTTCCACGGACAATGTTGCACCGACCTCCATCATCACCGTACCCGCGACGGCGGCCGTTGGATCCACCGTGACGATTACAGGCACCGCTGCCGACACGGGCGGCGGGGTCATCGCCGGTGTCGAGGTTTCCACCGACAACGGGGCGAGCTGGCATCCGGCGACGGGTGATGAGAATTGGACTTATTCCTGGTCGCCGCAGGTCGCCGGTAGCTACACCATCCGCTCCCGCGCCGTTGACGATAATATCAACCTCGAAACGCCCTCGTCCGGGCGCACGGTCACCGTGAGCGGACCGAGTTACACATCTCTCTTCGGTTCGGCAACGCCAGCGGTCGTCAACACCGACGATACCTCGGCTGTTGAACTCGGGGTCAAATTCCAGACCTCTGCGGCTGGCACCATCACCGGCATTCGTTTCTACAAGGGCAGTCAGGATACGGGCACGCATACCGGTTCATTATGGTCGAGCACCGGTACACGGCTTGCGACCCTCACCTTCACCAACGAGACCGCCAGCGGCTGGCAGACCGCCTATTTCACCAGCCCGGTGGCATTGACGGCCGGACAAACCTACACCGCGTCTTACCACACGAATACCGGTCACTATTCGACAACCGCCGACTATTTCATCTCCAATGTGACGAGCGGGCCGCTGACGGCGCCGGCCACCGGCAACGGCGTGTACACTTATGGCAGCGCCAGCCTGTACCCCACAAGCACCTTCCGGTCGACGAACTACTGGGTCGATGTGATGTTCAATCCGTCGGCCTCCAACACGACGCCGACGGCAGTTGCCGATGCGGGGAATGCGACCGAGAAGGGTGGCGTGGCCAATGGTTCGGGCGGTGTGGTTGCCAGCGGCAACGTGCTGACCAACGACACCGATGCGGATGCCGGTGACACCAAGGCGGTGACGGCGATCCGCTTCGGCGCTACATCAGGTACGCTCGGCACGGCGCTGAACGGCACCTATGGCAGTCTCGTGCTCAGCGCATCGGGCGTCTATAGCTATGCCGTCAACGAGAGCAATGCCGCCGTGCAGGCGCTGCGGCAGTCGACCAACACGCTGAGCGATGTCTTCAGCTATACGATGCGTGACACGGCCGGCGCCACCGCCACGGCAAACCTGACCGTCACCATCCACGGCGCCAACGACGCGCCGGTGCTGGCGGTCCAGACGGCTAGCCAGAACGCCACCGTCGGCTCTGCCTTCTCCTTCACGCTGCCGACGACCACCTTCACCGATGTCGACAGCGGCGAGACGCTGGCCTATGCGGCAACGTCTGCCGACGGCACGGCGCTGCCTGCCTGGCTGAGCTTCAATGCCTCGACGAGGATCTTCTCCGGAACGGCGACGACATCAGGTAGCTATGGCGTCAGGGTGACGGCAACCGACCTCGGCGGCCTTGCCGCCAACGAAACCTTCAACATCGCCGTGTCGACATCAGGCAACACGACGCCGACGGCAGTTGCCGATGCGGGGGATGCGACCGAGAAGGGTGGTGTGGCCAACGGTTCGGGCGGCGTGGTCGCCAGCGGCAACGTGCTGACCAACGACACCGATGCAGATGCCGGTGATACCAAGGCGGTCACGGCGATCCGCTTCGGCGCTACATCAGGCACGCTCGGCACGGCACTGAACGGCACCTATGGCAGTCTCGTGCTCAGCGCATCGGGCGTCTATAGCTATGCCGTCAACGAGAGCAATGCCGCCGTGCAGGCGCTGCGGCAGTCGACCAATACGCTGAGCGATGTCTTTACCTATACGATGCGCGACACCGCCGGTGCCACCGCCACGGCAAACCTGACCGTCACCATCCATGGCGCCAACGACGCGCCGGTGCTGGCGGTCCAGACGGCCGCCCAGAACGCTACCGTCGGCTCTGCCTTCTCGTTCACGCTGCCGACGACGACCTTCACCGATGTCGACAGCGGCGAGACCCTCACCTATGCGGCAACGGCGGCCGACGGCACGGCGCTGCCTGCCTGGCTCGCCTTCAACGCCACAACGCGGACGTTCAGCGGCACGCCGACGACATCAGGCACCTACGGCGTCAGGGTGACGGCAACCGACCTTGGCGGCCTTGCCGCCAACGAGACCTTCAATATCACTGCGACAGTGGCGCCTGCGACCTACAGCCTGTTTAACGCCTCCAGCACACCGGCCCAGACGAACCTCAACGACGGTCAGCAGCTCGAGGTCGGCGTCAAGTTCCAGTCGAACGTCGTCGGTGATATTACCGCCATCAAGTTCTACCGCAGCGCCAACGACAACGGACAGAACGTCGTCGATCTGTGGACCACGACCGGCACCAAGCTCGCCACCGCCACCTTCTCCAACACCACGGCAAGCGGCTGGCAGACGGTGAACTTTACAACGCCCGTCACCATCGCCGCCAATACCACCTATATCGCGTCCTACCACACCACCGGCGCTTACGTGGCGAGCAATGGCTTCTTCGCCAACGGCGTCAGCAACGGTCCGCTGTCAGCGCTGTCCAGCGCTGCGGCTGGCGGCAATGGCGTCTATGCCTACGGCGGATCTGCCACCACAGGTCTCTTCCCGACCAGCACCTTTGACTCGGCAAACTATTATGCCGATGTGGTCTTCCGGCCGCAGCTCGCAGCTTGACGCGTCGAACGAGGTTAGAGACGGTTTCGAATGAGGCTTATAAAACGCAAATGACAGTCGCTCCGAATGCCCTCATTCAAGGGATGCCGATAAACAGCATCGACCGGCTGCCGGTCACAGTGCTCTCGGGTTTTCTCGGCGCCGGAAAGACGACGCTTCTCAGCCACGTGTTGACCAATCGCGAGGGCCTGCGGGTCGCCGTCATCGTCAACGATATGAGCGAAGTGAACATAGACGCCAGTCTTATTCGAGACGGCGGCTGTAACCTGTCGCATACGACGGAGACGTTGATCGAGCTCAGCAATGGCTGCATATGCTGCACCCTGCGCAACGATCTCCTGACCGAAGTGCGGCGACTGGCCGAAGAGGGGCGATACGACTATCTGTTGATAGAGGGGACCGGCATTGCGGAGCCATGCCCTATCGCGGCAACCTTTTCATTCCGCGACGAGAACGGTGTTTCGCTCTCCGATTTTGCGAAACTCGACACGATGGTGACCGTCGTCGACGCCGCAAGCCTCTTGGCCGATTACAGCAGCGCTGATCTGCTTCGCGATCGCGGCCTGCAGCGGGACGGTGACGACCGGCGCACGCTCATCGACTTGTTGGTCGACCAGATCGAGTTTGCCGATATTGTCGTGATCAACAAGATCTCGGATGCGACCGAGGAGGTCCGCGCGGAAGTCCGCAAGACGGTGGCTGCACTCAACCCGGATGCCCGCCAGGTGGAGACGGACTTCGGCAAAGTTTCTCTTGCAACCGTCCTCGACACGGGCCTCTTCGATGAAGCAAAAGCCGCCGCTCACCCGTTGTGGCACAAGGAACTGTACAATCCGGGCGACCATGTTCCGGAGACGGAGGAGTACGGGGTATCGAGCTTTGTCTATCGCACGAGACGTCCCTTCGACCCCAAGCGGTTTCGAGCATTCCTGGACGAGCCCTGGCCGGGGGTAATCCGCGCCAAAGGCCATTTCTGGCTTGCCACGCGCCCGCGTCACGTGGGTTTGATGTCGGCTGCCGGGGTGCAACGGCGCTGTGAACCTATGGGGCTCTGGTGGGCGGCCGTTCCCCGACAAGACTGGCCCAGCCATCAACAGTTTCGTCAGCATATCGAGAGCCGATGGGACAGCGCTTGGGGCGACCGTCGGCAGGAGCTCGTGTTCATCGGTGTTGATATGGACGAGACAGGTGTCCGCACCGCGTTGGACGACTGCCTGGCCAGTTCGGATCCGCGGGACTGGTCGGCTCTCGAAGATCCGTTTCCGGCCTGGTAGCAGGCGACGCGGGAGTACCGGCTCGACCGGCCGGACCGGCGAAACAATACCGAACTAGAATTCCTCTTCACCCAGAGTCGGCCACTGAGCAGTAGCCGGAGGCAGCTTTGCGGCCTTGTCGGTCGGGTATGCGGTGAGGGTCATCATATCGGAGTACGGAGTATCACCCACATACCCCAGATTGCTGTCGTACATTCCCATACGAAAGCTGGCAGGATGAAGCCTTCCAATGCTGGTAGACGGGAAACGGGGACGCCGCTCTTGCTGAGATTTCATGTGAGGAATCGCGAATATCTAAGTACTGCCGGCGGCACGCCGAGCGTCTGTCACCCACCCTCCGTCTGGACCGCACTGCTTGGAACTGCGACCGTGGTGTCTTCAAGCACTCAGGGTCCCTACGGTTTTGCCAATCAGGGCAGCGCAACCGTCCAGTCCTCCTTCTCCGGCACGGTCACATCTTCCCTGATTTCATCAGGCGAGATGCAATCGTCCCCCTCGACGGCGATGCCGGCGCCTGCGGGAGATAGCGGCGCGCAAGACAGTTTCACCAAGACGGCGTCGGCTGCGACGGTGTTCCAGACGCCTTCCTCGACATCGCAACGCACCGTGCTTGCCCCGGATCCGTCCGAGGAGGCTGCGACACTGCCTGCCGCTCCCGCACTTACGGGCGTTACCACCGATGCCGACGCTGGAAGCTCCAAGACGGCGGCGCCGGTCAGCTCTTCCAGCACTCTTGGCACGACTTCGTTGCGCCTTCAGGCCTCGATAGCATCTATCTCTGTGGAGCCGAGCCAGGACGTTTCTGCTGAGACGACCGCGGCCCCGACGGCACTGGCGGCACCGATGGCGGCGGTTTCGGCTGCGGCGACACCCAACAAGATCGCGCTCGAAAACCTGAAGCAGGGCAACCCCATTAGCGAATGGGGACTGGAGGGCGATGGCAACGGCACCATCCAGGGCTTCGCCACCGAAATCAGCACCAATATCGGCCAGACGGTCGATTTCAAGATCGCCACCGATTCAACCCACTACCGCATCGATATTTACCGCATTGGCTATTACGGCGGGGCCGGCGCGCGCAAGGTCGACTCGATCGAGCAATCGCTGACATCGGCGCAGATCCAGCCGCACCCGATCGTCGACATGTCGCTCGGCCTCATCGATTGCGGCAACTGGTCGGTATCGGCGAGCTGGCAGATTCCCGACGATGCCGTCTCGGGCGTCTATTTCGCCAAGCTGGTGCGCGAGGATGGCACCGAGGATGCAAGCATCATCCCCTTCGTCGTGCGCGACGACGCCTCCACCAGCGATATCGTCTTCCAGACATCCGATACCACCTGGCAGGCCTATAATGCCTGGGGCGGCGCCAGCCTCTATTATGGCGAAGTCCCGGTCGATCCGGCCGACATGATCGGCTACCTGCCGCCGAACTGCAGCTGCGGCCTGACCGCGATCGGCCGTGCCTCGGCCGTCAGCTACAATCGCCCGATCATCACCAATACCAGCCCGATCGGCGGCCCGCATGATTTCGTCTTCGGCGTCGAGTCTTCGGCGATCCAGTGGCTGGAGCAGAACGGCTACGATGTTTCCTATATCTCTGGCGTCGATGCGACGCGTAGCGGCAGCCTGCTGCTGAACCATGATGCCTATCTCTCTGTCGGTCATGACGAATACTGGTCAGCCGAGCAGCGCGCCAATGTCGAGGCGGCCCGCGATGCGGGTGTGAACCTCGCCTTCTGGAGCGGCAACGAGTGCTACTGGAAGGTGCGCTGGGAAAGCAGCATCGACGGCAGCGGCCAGGCCTATCGCACCATGGTCTGTTACAAGGAGACCTGGGGCACGAGCACGGATCCGAGCGCTACCGGCACCGGCACATGGCGCGATCCGCGCTATGCCGATCCGGGACAGGAGCCGGAGAATTCGCTGACCGGCACGATGTTCCAGGTGGACAGCTACCGTTCCGATACGATCACCATCCCTTACGACTATTCGAACCTGCGCTTCTGGCGCAACACCGATGTCGCCGAGCTGGAGGAGGGCGAGACCTATAATCTGGTGCAGAACCTGCTCGGTTACGAGTGGGATTCCGACGTCGAGAACGGCTTCCGGCCGGATGGCCTCATCAACCTGTCGCTCTCCTCGATCGCGGTCAGCACCTATCTGCGCGACTACGGCACGACGGTCGGCGATGCGGTGGCGACCCACAGCCTCACCATGTACCGGGCCGAAAGCGGCGCGCTCGTCTTCGGTGCCGGCACCGTCTTCTGGTCCTGGGGCCTGAATGCCAACCACCAGGGAGCGCAGACGCCGACCGATCCCAACGTGCAGCAGGCGATGGTCAACATGTTCGCGGACATGGGCATCCAGCCGACCACGCTCGATGCGAGCCTGATCCTCGCGACCCAATCGACCGACGCGTTGAAGCCGACCTCGTCGATCTCGTCGCCGATCATTGGCGCCAGCTTCGTTGAGGGGCAGCGCGTCACCATCACCGGCACGGCGCAGGATTTCGGCGGCGGCATCATTGCCGGTGTGGAGGTTTCCACCGACGGCGGCCAGCACTGGTTCAAGGCCACCGGCCGCGAAAGCTGGAGCTATAACTGGGTCGTCCAGGCAAGCGGCACCTATACGATCCTGTCGCGCGCCGTCGACGACAGCGTCAATCTGGAGGCACCATCGGCCGGCAAACAGGTCACGGTTACCCTGCCGGGCACACAGGGCCTGTGGACGCTGGCGGAAAAGCCCGCGGTCGAAACGGCGATCGATCGCGATCCGGTCGAGCTCGGCCTGCGCTTCCAGGCGACGACGGCAGGCTCCGTGCAGGGCATCCGCTTCTACAAGGGCTTCTACAATACCGGCGACCACGTCGTCAGCCTCTGGTCCGGCAACGGAACCCTGCTTGCAACCGGCGTGTCGGTGGGTGAGTCGCTCTCCGGCTGGCAGACGGTGATGTTCTCCTCGCCGATCCAGATCGCCGCCGGTACGACCTATGTGGCCTCCTATCACAGCAATGGATTCTTCTCCGTCACCGAGAACTATTTCAGCGAGCCCTATGCTAGCGGCGCGCTGAAGGCCGTCGATGGCGGCGGCGTCTTTGCCTATAGCGGCACCAGCACGTTCCCCGGTCAGAGCCCCGGCGGCTCGAACTATTGGGTGGATGTGGTCTTCGATGCCGGCCCCAACAGCCAGCCGGTCGCAACCGACGACAGCGGGCTGATCATCGGCCATAACGGATCGCTTGTTATCTCGATTGCCGCACTCGTCGCAAATGATGTCGATGCCAATGGCGATGCGCTGACCATCACCGCCGTTGGCAATGCCCTCAACGGCACGGTTGCTCTCAACACGCAGACCGGAACCATCACCTTCACGCCGGCTAATAACTATTCGGGCCCGGCAAGCTTCGCCTACACGCTGTCGGACGGGCGCGGCGGTACGGATCAGGGCAATGTCAGCCTCACCGTTCAGGCCGCTCCGGCCGGCGAGACGCTGTTTACGGGAAGCGAGGGGCCGACCGGCGGCAGCTTCAACGACAATACGGCGATGGAACTCGGCATGAAGTTCGTCGCGTCCTCGAACGGCACGATCTCGGGAATCCGCTATTACAAGGCTGCCGGCGATACCAGCGTGCATACAGGCTCCATCTGGAGAGCGGACGGCACGCTTGTTGCCACGGTCACCTTCACCAACGAGTCGCTCTCCGGCTGGCAGACCGCGACCTTCTCCACGCCGCTGCAGATCACGGCGGGTGCGACCTATGTCGCCTCCTACCACACGACCGGCAGCTATGTGGCGACCGCAGGCTATTTCAACACGGCCCATACCAACGGCTCGCTGACGGCGCTGGCCGGTGCGAACGGCGTCTATGCGGTCGGATCGGGCTCGACCTTCCCGACGCAGAGCTACCAGTCGTCGAATTACTGGGTCGATGTCGTCTTCAACCAGTCGACGGGCAATACGGTGCCGGTTGCCGCCAACGACAACGGCTACACGACCTATGCCAACACGGCCCTGTCGATTGCCGCTGCCAACCTGCTTGCCAATGACAGCGATGGCGATGGCGACCCGCTGAGCATTACCGGCGCAAATGGCGCGGTCAACGGAACGGTGACGTATAACAGCCAGACCAACACGGTGATCTTCACGCCGAACTCGGGCTATACGGGCGTCGCAAGCTTTTCCTATTCGATCTCGGACGGGCAAGGCGGCACGGCTTCGGCCACCGTCAGCCTCACGGTCAATTCGCAGCCCGGCGGCGGCACGACCTCGAGCCTGTTTACCAGCGCCGACACGTCGGGGGTTACCGCCGCCAATGATGCCAACTCGGTCGAACTTGGCGTCAAGTTCATCGCTTCCGGCAACGGCCAGATCACGAGGCTCACCTATTACAAGAGCGCTCAGGATACCGGCACGCATGTCGGCTCGCTCTGGACCACGAGCGGCCAGCTCCTTGGCCAGGCAACCTTCATCAACGAGACGGCAAGCGGCTGGCAGACGGTTTCCTTCACGCAGCCGATCAATGTCACGGCCGGCGTCACCTATGTGGCGAGCTACCATTCCAACGGCTTCTATTCGGCGACCGCGAACTACTTCACGACAGACTATACGAGCGGCGCGCTGACGGCGCCGGCAAGTTCGATCAGCGGCGGCAACGGCGTCTATGCCTATGGCACGGGCAGCCTGTTCCCGACCGCCTCCTACAATGCCAGCAATTACTGGGTGGACGTGCTCTATCAGCAGGGCGCGCAGAATGCGGTTCCGGTCGCAGCCAATGACAGCGGCTACTCGGCCAATACGGGCACGCCGATCACCATCCAGGCCTCGGCGCTGCTTTCAAACGACAGCGATGCCGATGGCGATCCGCTCACGATTACCGGTGTCAGCGGCGCCGTCAACGGCTCGGTCGCCTACAATGCCCAGGCCCAGACGGTGACCTTCACGCCGACCGCAGGCTATTCGGGACCGGCGAGCTTCAGCTACGCGATATCAGACGGCAAGGGCGGCACGGCCACGGCCCAGGTTGCGCTCAGCATCAACAACCCGGCTGCAGGCCCGGAGCAGAACCTCTTTGCCGCCAATGCGACGCCTGCAATCGTCTCCACCAACGACAATCAGCAGGTCAATCTCGGCATGAAGTTCCAGGCCGATACGGCAGGCTGGATCACCGGCATCCGCTTCTACAAGGGCACCGACAATACAGGCCCGCATAACGGCTATCTCTGGACTGCCTCGGGCACGCTGCTCGGCAGCGTCGCCTTCAGCAACGAAACGGCAAGCGGCTGGCAGACTGCGACACTCACCCAGCAGGTGGAGATCGCCGCGGATACGACCTACGTCGTTTCCTACAGCACCAACGGCAATTATTCGGCGACCGGCAATTACTTCAGCGCCGATGTGACGAATGGCGATCTCAGGGCGCTCAGCGGCAGCAACGGCGTCTATGCCTACGGGTCGAGCGGGCTGTTCCCGAGCGCCAGCTATAACAGCACAAATTACTATGTGGACGTAGCATTCAGACCGCAGCTCGCGGCGTAAAGCCCGCGAGCATGTAAGGCCAAGCATCTGTAAAGGGTAACGAGATCGATGATGGGTGCAGACAACAGATTGCCGGTAACGGTTCTCGCCGGGTTTCTCGGCGCCGGCAAGACGACTGTCCTCAACCATGTCCTGAGCAATCGTGAGGGTCGCCGGGTTGCTGTCATCGTCAACGATATGAGCGAGGTCAACATCGATGCGGATCTCGTGCGCGAGGGGGGTGCAGACCTCTTGCGCACGGACGAGACGCTGGTAGAGCTCACCAATGGATGCATCTGTTGCACCCTGCGCGACGATCTCCTGAGCGAGGTTCGCCGACTCGCTAGCGCCGGCCGCTTCGACTATCTGCTGATCGAGGGCACCGGCATTGCCGAGCCGCTGCCGGTCGCAGCCACCTTCTCCTTCCGCGACGAGAGCGGGGCAGCACTCTGCGATGTCGCGCGGCTCGACACCATGGTTTCCGTCGTCGATGCGGTCAATCTTCTCGCCGATTACCAGAGTGCCGAGTTCCTTGCCGATCGCGGCGAAAGGCGTGACGCGGACGATGAGCGCAAACTCGTCGAACTCCTCGTCGAGCAGATCGAATTTTCCGACGTCGTCATCATCAACAAGGCAGCCGATGTGCCGCTTGTAATGCTCTCGGAGGTTCGCCGGGTCGTCGCGGCGCTCAATCCGGATGCCCGCATCATCGATGCGGTCTTCGGCCAGGTGCCGCTTGGCGCGATCATGGATACCGGGCTCTTCAGCGAAGCGAAGGCCGCCCGCCATCCGTTCTGGCACAAGGAGCTTTACGGCTGGGGCGACCACGTGCCGGAGACCGAGGAATACGGCATTGCGAGCTTCGTCTATCGCAGCCGCCGGCCTTTCGATCCCGCGCGGCTGAGCCGCGTCATAGAGCAGCCATTGCCCGGCATCATCAGGGCGAAAGGGCATTTCTGGCTGGCGACCCGGCCGGATGAGATCGGCCTGCTGTCGATTGCCGGCACGCAATGCCGCATCGAGAACAGGGGGTTCTGGTGGGCCTCGGTGCCGCGGGCGCACTGGCCGCGGCATCCGCAATTCCGCCAGTTGCTTGACCGGCATTGGGATGATGTCTGGGGCGACCGTCGTCAGGAGCTGGTCTTCATCGGCTCCGGCTTTGACGAGGCGGCGATCCGTGCCGCGCTCGACGATTGCCTGGCGGGGGAGGAGACGGGTTTCGATCCGCAGACCGCCATCGGCCTTCGCGATCCGTTTCCGGCATGGCGGCACGATACGCATCGGACCGAAAAGTGTGAAGCGGTTTTCGGATAATCCGATGCGTCGACTCAAAGGTGAACAGGTTTTGATTATCAACCAGAGGAGAGAACAATGAGCAACGAACTTTATGCAGATGGCATCGGCGAAATCACCATCACCGGAACGATCGTGCGCATCGACCTGATGTCGCTCTCGGCCACCGATCGTGACGCCAACAACAATCCGAAGCCGGTCTTCCGCCAGCGCATCATCATGCCGGTCGATGCCTTCGCCAATGCGGTCGATCTCATGCAGAAGGCGCTTGGCGGGTTAGTCGAGGCGGGTGCGGTCCGTCGCATCGGCGATATGCCAGCTGCGGCTGCTGCCGATATTCAGACGGTGCAGGCCGGCGCTTCGAACGCCTCGCCGAACTTCAACTGATAAAAAATATGCCTCGGTCTCGTATTGTTTCGGGTGGGCCATGAGTGGTTTTCTGCATACCAACCTGCACTGTCTTGCGCTGGTCGCGCGTCATCACGGTGTCGATCTTGCTCCTGAACGACTGCAGCACGATTATGCCGTCGGCAACGATCCCGTTGCCATGCGGCAGCTGCTGCGCATGGCCAAGGATGCCGGCCTCAGGGCAAGGCATCTGACGCTCGACTGGCGATCCCTGTTCCAACTCGGCGAGGCCTTCCCGGTGCTCGCCGAGTTGACGAACGGCAACTGGGTGGTCATCGCCGGCGCTGTCGGGAGCGGGGAGGATGAGAGAATCCGCGTTCTCGACCCGCTGGCATCACGCGCCGAGGTGATGATGCTCAGCGAAGAGCAGTTCGCCAAGGCCTGGCTCGGATCGGTGATCCTGCTGAAGCGCAACTATCGCATATCCGATGAGGACCGGCCCTTCGGCTTCCGCTGGTTCGTCCCCGAGATCATCAAGCAGCGCAGCTTCTTCCGCGACGTCGCGCTCGCCGCCTTCGTGCTCTACGGGCTGGGGCTGACGACGCCGATCTTCTTTCAGCTCGTCATCGACAAGGTGCTGGTGCATCAGAGCTATGCGACGCTGACGGTTCTGACGGCGGGCATCGCGATCGCGCTCGTCTTCGACGCGACGTTCACCTTCCTGCGCCGCTATCTGCTGCTTTATGCGACGAACAGGATCGACATCCGCGTCGCGACCCGCACCTTCGGCCATCTGCTCAACCTGCCGATCGCGCTCTTCGAGCAGGCCTCGGCCGGCGTTCTCGTCAAGCATATGCAGCAGACCGGGCGCATCCGCGAATTCCTGACCGGCCGGCTGTTTCTCACGCTCCTGGACGGCGTTTCGCTGCTGGTCTTCGTGCCGATCCTGCTTCTCTACAGCGTCAAGCTGACGCTTGTCGTGCTCGGTTTCGCCGCCCTCGTCGGGCTCGTGGTGATGATGCTCGTCGGGCCGTTCCAGCGCCGGTTGCAGGCGCTCTACCAGGCCGAAGGCGACCGGCAAGCATTGCTGGTGGAAACCGTGCACGGCATGCGCACCGTCAAATCGCTGGCGCTGGAGCCACGCCAGCGCAAGGTGTGGGACGATTATTCGGCCCAGGCGATATCCGTGCGTTTCCGGGTCGACAAGATCTCGACCATCGCCCAGGCGATGACCGGGCTGCTGGAGAAGCTGATGAGCGTCGCGATCATCGGCCTCGGCGCGCTCGATGTCTTCAGCGGCGCGATGACGATCGGCGCGCTGGTCGCCTTCAACATGCTCGCCGGCCGGGTCTCGGGACCACTGGTGCAGATCGTCACCATGGTGCACGAATATCAGGAAGTCGCGCTCTCCGTGCGCATGCTCGGCGAGATCATGAACCAGCGGCCGGAGCAGGCGGGCCGCGGGCGAGGTGTTCGGCCGCATCTGCAGGGCCGCATCGAATTCGACAGGGTCAGCTTCCGTTATGGCCCGGATAGCGCGCCGGCGCTCGACAATGTCTCCTTCGCCATTCCGGCGGGCTGCCTCTTCGGCGTGGTCGGCAAGAGCGGCTCGGGCAAGACGACGATCACAAGGCTCATCCAGGGGCTCTATCAGAGCCAGGAAGGCCTCGTGCGCATGGATGGCTATGACAGCCGCGAGATCGACCTCGTGCATCTGAGAACGAGCATCGGCGTCGTGCTGCAGGATAGTTTCCTGTTTCGCGGCTCGGTGCGCGAGAATATCGCCGCCGCCAAGCCCGATGCCAGCATCGAGGAGATCATGGAAGTCGCCCGCATTGCCGGCGCCGAGGAGTTCATCGAGCGCCTGCCGCGCGGCTTTGACACGATGCTGGAGGAAAACGCCTCCAATCTGTCAGGCGGCCAGAAGCAGCGGCTTGCCATTGCCCGAGCGCTGATCACCGATCCGAAGCTGTTGATCTTCGACGAGGCGACGAGTGCGCTCGACCCCGACAGCGAGGCGATCATCCGCGAAAATCTGAGCCGCATCGCTGCTGGCCGCACCGTCATCATCGTCTCGCACCGGCTTTCGACGCTCGTCGATGCCGATGCCATTCTCGTCATCGAGCGTGGCAAGGTCGCCGATATCGGCCGGCACGATCAGCTTGTATCGCGCTGCATGACCTATCGCCACCTGTGGTCCCAGCAGATGAGGCAGGTCGCATGAATGCGCACAGCAGTAAACCCAGCGAAAATCTGCCGGTCCCTTCAGGCAAAGGCCCTTCAGACAAGGCGCCCTCGGGGAAGGGCAGGGAGCTTACCGCCCGCCCGCCGTTACCGCCGGCAATTGCCGAATTCCAGTCCGACGCCGTCGAGTTGGAGGAACGCGCGCCGCCCAGAGTTGCGCGCATGACGCTCTACTGCGTGACGGCGCTGATTGTTTCGGCGATCATCTGGGCCTCGGTCTCGTCGATCGATGAGGTGGTGATTGCGCCCGGCAAGCTCGTCACCACCCAGCCGACCATCGTCGTCCAGCCGCTCGAAACCTCGATCATCCGCACGATCGAGGTGAAGGCCGGGGAAGTGGTGCATGCCGGGCAGACGCTCGCGACCCTCGACGCCACGTTCAGCCAGGCCGATGTCGACCAGCAGCAGGCGAAGTTCTCCGCGCTCGACGCCCAGGTGAGGCGCATCGAGGCCGAGCTTGCCGGCGACGACTACACGAAGATGGCGGGAGATACGCCCGACCAGTTGCTGCAGGCGCAGCTCTTCGGCCAGCGACAGGCCTTTTACATGGCGCAGCTGCAGAATTTCGAGCAGCAGATCGCCGGCCAGTCGGCCGCTCTTGCGGCGAGCGAGAACCAGGAGGCCGTGCTCAACGACAGGCGCGATGGGCTCTCGCAGATCGAGGCGGCGCGAGAGCGGCTCTATAACAAGCAGAGCGGCTCGCTGATCACGCTGCTCGGCTCGCGCGACGCCCGCCTCGACGTCGAGTCCGATCTGACGGCCGTTCGCGGCCGGGCCGAGGAGGCCGCGCACTCCTATGCCAAGCTCCGAGCCGACCGCCAGGCCTTCATCGAGGATTTCCGCCGCGCCGCAATGGAGCAACTGGTGGAATTGCGCGGCCAGCGCGACATGGCTGACGAGGAACTGAAAAAGATGGAACTGCGCCGCAACATGGTGGTGCTGACCGCACCCGCCGATGCCGTCGTGCTCGATCTCGCCCAGCGCTCGGTCGGTTCAGTGGTGCGCGAGGCGGAACCGGTCGTGACGCTGGTGCCCATTAACGTGCCGCTCGAAGCCGAAGTCTCGATCAACACCCGCGATATCGGCCGCGTGGCCGTCGGCAAGGAAGCCCGCATCAAGCTCGACGCCTATCCTTTCCAGAAATACGGCACCGCCTCGGGCGAGGTGAGAACCATCAGCCAGGACACCTTCCTCACCGGCCAACAGGAGCAGACCGAGACCCCGAGCCAGCCGGCCGCCCCCTTCTTCAAGGCGCGGATCCTGCTTGCCGATACCCGGCTGAATGCCGCAGGTATGCCGGTGCGGCTGCTTCCCGGGATGACCGTGTCCACGGAAATCAAGGTCGGCAACCGTACGGTGATCTCCTATTTCCTCTATCCGCTGCTGCGTGGCCTCGATAATGCAATACGCGAACCGTAGGACGCGGCGGATCAGTTCGCCCCGACGGGATCCCGTGTGAGCTTCGAGGCAGATATTTCGCATCTCATAGCTACGCCTGATCTGCCCGCAGAACACGCGCCGCCGAGACCAGCGTCGCCCGGCCGTCAACGACCTTCGACAAAACCTCGATCCGCTGCAGATCACGCTCGCTCATCGCAATCAGTCCCATCCGCAATCTCCACCCGGGGAGTGTGACATTCCAACTTTGCAGAAACAGGACACTTCAACTTTGCGGCTACACACAACTTGTCAAAGCTGATTAGATGCGCAACGCTGTCAGCCATTTAGAAATG